>MTER01000028.1 GCA_002083985.1 Candidatus Altarchaeales archaeon A3 | reverse complement strand
AAAATATAAAATAAAATGAAAGTAACAAAAGATGTCAGCGAACCTCACAGGGATATTGTAGCAGAACAAAATGAATGGATGCAAACAGCAGAGGAAGAATTTAGGAGGGCGATAAGGGAAAATCCGAATGATGGTTATGCACATAATGATTTAGGAAATTTGTTGTTTGATTTAAAACGCTTTGATGAAGCGGAGAAGGAACTCAGGGAAGCAATAAGAATAAATCCGAATGATGATTATGCTCATTATAATTTGGGAAATTTGTTGTATAGTTTAAAACGCTTTGAAGAAGCGGAGAAGGAATACATAGATGCAATAAGAATAAATCCAAATGATGCTGGAGCACATCATAATTTAGGAGTTGTATTCAAACATTTAAGCCGCTATGAAGAAGCTGAGAAAGAATACAGGGAAGCAATAAGGTTAGATCCGAATATTGCCAAAGCACATCGTAATTTAGGAATTTTATTGACATATTTAAAAAGAGATGATGAAGCTAAGAAAGAATACAGGGAAGCACTAGGGTTAAATCCAAATGATGCTGAAGCCCGTGATAATTTAGCAATTTTGGGAGCATTAAATATATTTGACTAACCATTAAGATATTCCCCCAGGTAGATTTTTACAATAATAAATTTAAAATAAAATATAAAATAAAATAAATAAAATGGAAGCATATACAAAAAAGTGGTTTGAAGACAACTCTCTAAATAATGGGGAAATTAAAACAGGAGACAGGTATCTTTTAGATATTTATCCTGTTTATGAGAATGGCAGGGGCAAATCCCCTACAAATGTGGAAATTTGGGAAGTTGAAAAAACAGATGTAAAGCATTACAACAAAAGAAGGAGAATGCGGTTTTATTTCCAAGCAATTAGGTTTGTTTGTTACGGGAAGGAATTTGATTATCCTACTGGGTGTTTCAGGGTTATGGATGTTACAAAAAATATTAATCTAAACCAAAATGAGTGAAAACGATATTGAACCTGAACCAATTTTCAGGGCGTGGGACGGCCTAAATAAAATTATGATGGATAACACATTCTATGGCAGTATTCCGGATACGATGAAAATGTTCTACTCACACAAATGGAAACTAATGCAGTATGTGGGAGAAAGAGATTTCCACAATGGACAAATCTTTACAGGTGATATTATTGAATTTATATATGACAATCCGTTTCAAAAAGCAATCGTAATCGGAATCGTGCAAAGAGTTAGATATAAATTTGTTACAAAAAATTATGTGATTGAGTCAGTATTTTATTTAGACCATGAACATAAAAAAACAAGGGAAGAAGGTGGAATGGAATATATAAATATACTACATCTTAGTGCTACTGCTGATTGCACCATTGAAATAATTGGAAACATATATGAAAATTCAATAACCGAAATTTTAAAAATTTATAAATCTGGACAAACTCAAAATATAGAACAATCTAAAATGGAAAATTGTATAAAAACAGATGAAAGAATAATTTTGGAAGATAATGAAAAATTTATGGAGTGGACAACAGAAAACAAATATGATGTGGACAACAAAGAAATGATTATCACAACGGAAATAACAAGTGATGGGACGGAATATAAAATGTTCAAAAAAATTTCTCAAATAATAATTTAAAACAAAATGGAAAGCGATATAAAAACGAAGGTGGATAAAAAAAATGAAGATAATGAAAAATTTCAAGATTGGGTAGTAGACCACGAATATAGCGGTAACAAAGAAGAAATGTTCATCACAACTGAAATAACCGAAAATGGAACTAAATATAAAATGTTCAAAAAAATTTCGGAATTATCCTTATAAAACAAAATGGAAATCTTACTAAAATTTAGTATAAAGGAGGAAACTGAATTAATTGCAGCCCATAAAATTTGTAATGAAGATGGTTGCAAGATTTGGGCTGGATATGCTCACAAGAGTATGGCCAAATTTATCAAATTTGCAATACTTGAGAAGGTGAGAGAAATACAAGTTGCGGAATTTAAAGAGTTAAAGGAATATCTAAAAGAATAAATAAACAAAAAATGGTGAACGAAAAAACAAATGCAATTTGCGGAGGTCTAATATGTAAATCCTGTGAAATGCAAATAATAAGTTGTAATGAATGTGAAACTCCTTTTAAAATAGGGGACATAATTTTTTGTGATTTTGACATAGCAAAACCACCAGGAACAACAATGCACGCTTGCAAAAAATGTCAAAAGAAATATAATATGAAATATATTTAAAAAATTCTCAAATTAAAAAAAATGTCAGCAATAATATTTTCAGCAAAAATAGACGATTTAAAGGTAATGGCTGAAAACGATCTAAAAAATGCAAAGTTACTACCAATAGTTTGGAATATCGTCAGCACACTAGCGGAGAAAGCAGAACCCCAAAAATCTTACACAGTAATATTTGACAATGATGAAAGTGGATATCTATGTCTTCGCTGTGCAAGAAAGATATCCGGCAATGGAAATGGATCTACCTTTGAAACATATCAGAAAGAATGGGACAGTTCACAGTTTTGTAGTGAGTGTATGTGTCTGCTTGAATACGAATTGACTGAGGAAGGTGCAAAATCAGAATTAGATCGTTTTTTAGATGAAGGTGGAAAAATAGATTTAAATAGTGCGAGACAGTGCTATAAAATAGAGAGGGTCTTCCGAGCATATTTTCCAAAATTGATTTCAAAGAAAAAACCAAGATTTGAAAAACCAAGATTTAAAGACCTAACAAATTTGTATAAATTATGCAATAAGATAAACCTGTTACGAAATGATATTTTTAACCTTTAAATTTGTGATTTAAAAAATGGATATTGAATTACTATCTATCACTCCCGATGCAGAAAAGTTGATAGAAACTGCTGGTCGCACCGCTTACCGGTCATTAAATAAACAGACTGATGGCACAGAAAAGACATTTGTCAAAATGTTGGTCAAAAGAGGGCATCTTTCTGTCCTGGAACACGCTTATGCAACATTTAGAATTTCTGGCGTTTCAAGAGCATTTACGCATCAGTTAGTAAGACACCGTTTATGTTCCATTACCCAGCAGTCACAAAGATATGTGAGTGAGGAAAAATTTAAGTACACAGAACCTGAATCTATTAAAAATAATCCGAATGCACATAAACTTTTTACTAAATTTATGGAGGGCGCAAAATCACTTTATGCAGAATTACAAAAAGCAGGAATTAAAAATGAAGATGCAAGATTTGTAATACCTAATGCTGTTGATAGTGCCATAGTAATTACTGCAAATTTCAGAGAATGGAGACACATAATCAAATTACGAGGAAAGATGGATGCTCAATGGGAAATAAGAAAAGCGGTGATTGAAATTTTAAAAATACTTAAAACACACGCACCTGAGGCATTTGAGGACTTTGAGATTGATGAAAAGTGGGGAATTATAAATTGCTCAAGTTTAAAAAATATTTAAAACAAATAAATAAAACAAATTTAAATCAATTTTTTAGTGGTTAAAATGCCTTAAATTTGCGTTATTTTGGGTAGGTGCGCTAAATTGTATTACCCGCCTAATTTTAAACCGTTTAAAAACACAAAAATTTAAGGTGGTTTTTTGAAGCAGGACATATAATCTTGTAAAAGTGCTTATTTGAAAGAATATATTTTTTAAAGATATTCTTTTAGGTAGATTTTTACAATAATAAATAAAATATAAATAAAAATAAAATATAAAAGTAAGAAAAATGGGAAATAAAATATTGCCATCAATGGAAACAGAATTTATGGAAGCAATAAGGGTAAATCCGAATGATGATAAAGCACATCTTGATTTAGGAAATTTATTGTTTGATTTAGAACGATATGGTGAAGCGGAGAAGGAATACAGAGTAGCAATAAGGATAAATCCAAATTGTTCTAAATTACATTGTGCTTTGGGAAATGTATTGGAATATTTAAAAGGAGATGATGAAGCGGTGAAGGAATATAGGAAAGCAATAAAGATAGATCCGAATGATGATGAAGCACATTTAAATTTAGGGGATTTATTAGAATATTTAGACTGCTTTGATGAAGCCGAGAAGGAATACAGAGATGCAATAAGGATAAATCCAAATTGTTCTAAAGCGCATAATAATTTAGGAAATTTATTGAGATATTTAAAACGCTTTGATGAAGCGGCGAAAGAATTTATGGAAGCAATAAGGTTAAATCCAAATGATGATTATGTACATCATATTTTAGAAAAATTACAATCTATGCGAGGGAATGTGATTGTCCATTAGGTAGATTTTTACAATAATAAATAAATAAATAAAACATAAAAATAAAATGAAATGAAAGTAACAAAATCTGTCGGCAAACCTCACAGGGATAGTGCGGCAGAACAAAATGAACGGCTGCAAGAAGCAGAGAAAGAATACAGGGAAGCAATAAAGATATTTCCAGATTATGATAAAGCACATTATCATTTAGGAAATTTATTGGTGAATTTAAAACGATATGATGAAGCGGAGAAAGAATTTAGGGAAGTAATAAGGATAAATCCGAATGATGCTGACGCACATTATAATTTAGGAATTTTATTGAAAAATTTAAAACGCTATGATGAAGCGGAGAATGCCTACAGAGAAGCAATAAGGATAAATCCGAATGATGCTGACGCACATAATAATTTAGGAATTTTATTGTATGATTTAAAACGCTATGATGAAGCGGAGAAAGAGTTTAGGGATGCAATAAGAATAAATTCGTATTTTGCTGAAGCACATAATAATTTAGGAGTTTTATTGGCAGATTTAAAACGCTATGAAGAAGCAGAGAAAGAATACAGAGAAGCAATAAGAATAAATCCAAATGATGATTAGGTACATATTAATTTAGAAAAATTATTAAAAAATTTAAAAAAATAAAATGGGAAGTAGAAGTAAAAACCTGCCGGAAACAGAATTCATGGAAGCAATAAGGATAAATCCAAATAGTGCTGAAGCACATAATGATTTAGGAAATTATTTTGTAGATTTAGGCCGCTATGATGAAGCGGAGAAGGAATATAGAGAAGTAATAAAGCTAAATCCAAATGATGCTAAAGCACATCTTAATTTAGGAAATTTTTTTGAAGATTTATGCCGCTTTAAAGAAGCGGAGAAGGAATTTAGGAAGGCAATAAGGGTAAATCCAAATGATGCTGATGCACATCTTAATTTAGGAAATTTATTGAAAGATTTAAAACGCTATGATGAAGCTGTGAAAGAATTTAGAGAGGTAATAAGGATAAATCCAAATGACGATTGCAACCATTATAATTTAGGAAATTTATTAAAAAAATTAAACCGCTTTGATGAAGCTGTGGAAGAATATAAGGAAGCAATAAGGTTAGATCCAGGTGATATTTGTAACCATTATGTTTTAGGAAATTTATTGATGGATTTAAAACGATATGGGGAAGCGGAGGAAAAACTTATGGAAGCAATAAAGTCACATCCAAATTATGATAAATTACATAATGATTTAGGAGTTGTATTGTATGCTTTAAAACGATATGAAGAAGCAGAGAAAGAATACAAGGAAGCAATAAAGATATTTCCAGATTATGCACAAGCCCATAATAATTTGGGAAATTTATTAAAAAAATTAAAACGCTTTGATGAAGCAGAGCAGGAATACAGAGTTGCAATAAAGATATATCCAAAGTATGCCACACCCCATTTTAATTTAGGAAATTTATTTGTATATTTAAAACGATATGATGATGCTGTGAAAGAATATAAGGAAGCGATAAGGTTAGATCCAGGTGATGCTAAATCACATTTTAATTTAGGAAATTTATTGAAATATTTAAATCACTTTGAAGAAGCGGAGAAAGAATTTAGGGAAGCAATAAGGTTAAATCCAAATTATCTTGAAGCACATAATAATTTAGGAAATTTATTGAAAAATTTAAAACGATATGATGATGCTGTGAAAGAATACATTGAAGCAATAAGGATAAATCCATGTGATGTTAAATTACATTTTAATTTAGGAAATTTATTGGCATATTTAAAACACTTTGATGAAGCAGAGAAAGAATTTAGGGAAGCAATAAGGATAAATCCGAATGACGCTGAAGCACATAATAATTTAGGCGCTTTATTATATGCTTTAAACCGCTTTAAAGAATCGGAGAAGGAATTTAGGGCCGCAATAAGGTTAAATCCGAATTTTGTTGAAGCTCATAATAATTTAGGACTTTTATTATATGCTTTAAAACGCTTTAAAAAAGCGGAGAAAGAATTTATGAAAGCATCAAGGATAGATCCAAATGATAATAGGGCAAATTTTAATTTAGAAAAATTATCAGAATATTTAAAAAATAATAAATTAAAAAAAGATGGAAAGTATAAACCAGGTAGAAATAGAATTTAGAAATGCAATAAATACAAATCCAAATGATGCCAAAGCACATTATAATTTAGGAAAATTATTGAAATATTTAAAACGCTTTAAAGAAGCGGAGAAAGAATTTAGGGAAGCAATAAGGTTAAATCCGAATGACGCTGACGCGTGTTATAATTTAATATTTTTATTGAGAGATTTAAAACGATATGATAAAGAAGAAAAAAAATACAGGAAAGCAATAAAGCTAAATCCGTATGATGTTAAAGCGCGCAGTGATTTAGGAAATTTATTGAAATATTTAAACCGCTTTGATGAAGCGGAGAAAGAAAGAAGCGATAAGGATAAATCCAAATGATACTGACGCTCGTTTTAATTTAAGAAAATTATTAGAATATTTAAAAAATAATAAATAAAAATAAGATGAAAGTAACAAAAGGGGTCAGCAAACCGCACAGGGATAGTGCGGTAGAACAAAATGAACGGCTGCAAAAAGCAGTGAAAGAATTTATGGAAGCAATAAAACTAAATCCAAATGATGCTAAATTTCATATAAATTTAGGAAGTTTGTGGTATGGTTTAGACCGCTTTGATGAAGCGGAGAATGAATACAGAGATGCAATAAAGATAGATCCAAATTATGCTGACGCACATCTTAATTTAGGAGTTTTATTGTATAATTTACAACGATATAAAGAATCGGTGAAAGAATTTAGAGAATTAATAAGGATATTAAATTATTTAAAATAAAAATAAAATGGAAAGTAAAACCTATATGGAAATAAAATACAGGGTAGCAATAATGATAAATCCAAATGATGCTTATGCCCATAATAATTTAGGAATTTTATTGAAAGATTTAAAACGCTTTGATGATGCTGTGAAGGAATTTAGAAAAGCAATAATGATAAATCCGAATGATGCTGAGGTACATTATAATTTAGGAAATGTATTGTATCGTTTAAACCGCTTTGAAGAAGCGGTGAAAGAATACCGGGAAGTAATAAGGATAAATCCAAATTTTGCTGACGCACATTATGATTTAGGAGTTGAATTGTATAATTTAAACCGCTTTGAAGAAGCGGAGAAAGAATTTAGGGAAGCAATAAGAATAAAGCCGAATGATGCTTATGCACATTTTAATTTAGGAGTTTTATTGGATGATTTAAAACGCTTTGAAGAAGCGGAGAAAGAATATAAGGGAGCAATAAGGATAAATCCAAATTACCTTGAAGCACATATAAATTTAAAAAATATATTGGAATATTTAAACCGCTTTGAAGAAGCGGAGAAAGAATACAGAGAAGCATTAAGGATAAATCTAATGGCGATTGGGCACATTTTAATTTAATAAAATTATTGAAAAATTTAAAAAATAAAATATAAAATAAGATGATAGAAACAAAAGCATTCTTCAAACCGTACGGGGATAGTGCAGCAGAAGAAAATGAACGGCTGCAAAAAGAAGAGAAAGAATTTAGAGAAGCAATAAGGATAAATCCAAATGATGCTGAAGCACGTAGTAATTTAGGAATTTTATTGTATAAATTAGCCCGATATGATGAAGCGGAGAAAGAATACGAGGAAGTAGTAAGGATAAATCCAGGTGATGCCAAAGCACATTCTATTTTGGGATTTTTATTAAATAGATTAACCCGCTATGATGATGCAGAGAAAGAATTTAGAGAAGTAATAAGGATAAATCCAAATGATGCTGATGCCCATACTAATTTGGGAATTTTATTAAATGATTTAAAACGATATGAAGAATCGGTGAAAGAATTTAGAGAGGTAATAAGGATAGATCCAAATGATGCTGATGCATATACTATTTTGGGAAAATTATTGAAAGATTTAAAATAAAAATAAAATGGAAAGTAAAAACTATCTGGAAATAGGATGCAGAGAAGCAATAAAGCAAAATCCAAATGATGCCAAAGCACATTTTAATTTAGGAAAATCATTGTATAAATTAACCCGCTATGATGAATCGGAGAAAGAATTTAGGGATGCAATAAGGATAAATCCAAATTATGCTGACGCACATACTTTTTTAGGATTTTTATTGAATAAATTAAAACGATATGATGAGGCAGTGAAAGAATACAGGAAAGTAATAAGGATAAATCCGAATGACGCTCGTGCCCATACTAATTTGGGAATTTTATTGAAAGATTTAAACTGCTATAAAGAATCGGTGAAAGAATTTAAAGAAGTAATAAGGATAAATCCAAATGATGCTGATGCATATCTTGTTTTGGGAAATTTATTGAAATATTTGCAACATAAAATATAAATAAAATGGAAAGTAAAAACTATCTGGAAATAGAATGTATGGAAGCAGTAAGGGTAAATCCGAATGATGCTGATGCACATAATAATTTAGGAAAATTATTATGTGGTTTAAAACGATTTGATGAAGCGAAGAAAGAATACCTGAAAGTAATAA
>MTER01000027.1 GCA_002083985.1 Candidatus Altarchaeales archaeon A3 | reverse complement strand
TTATAAGGGCTGTTTTTGTATTTGTTGCTTTTGTATTTGTTGTATTCATTTTGGATTTTAGCAAAATAAAAATAAAAACTGCATAGAATTAAAATTTTATAAAAATCTTATTTCATTTCAATTATTTGTCCCTGTCCGTAAGGAATCAATCGCTGAATCTCATCATCGGGAATGTTTAAAATTTCTTTTGCTTTTTTATTTTCGTAAAATTTCTTTATCTTCTTTACTATATTTTTTCCATTTTCGGTTCCAGGAGTTAAACATACATAATGCTGAAAATTTTGTATATCGTTGCCTCCATCACCTGCGATAAAAATTTCCCCGTCTCTGAAACAAATATAAATTTTAAGTGCAGTATTCCTGAACCACCTTCTTTCTCCATAAATCATAAACGATCCCTTTGCCAGAAATTCTCCAGCTTTTGCTGTTTTTGATACTTGCTCCGGATTAACACAAAAAACATCTGCGTTTCCGATTCCGTTTTTCCATACTTTTGAGTATGATGCACAAAGAGATGCCGCACTCTTTAAAATTTCTTCGCCTGCATTTTTTCCATTTTTAATCACAAAGAACGGCGAACCAAAAACTTCAGTATGCATAACTAGATCATTTGTCTCCGTATGTTTTTTTATTAAAATTTCATTGCTCGTTGCATCCTTTCCGCCGACAACTAAAAAATTTTCACTAAATGTCCATCTGAAATTCTCATACCATTGCTTTGATTTTTTCTTGAATGCTTTTTCCTCCGAAACTTTCATTGAAATTTCCCTGTTTTTTTCAATTGATGCCTTTTTCTTCTTCAGATCCTCAATTTTTTTCAGTGTATCTGTCAGGGCCTTTTTTGCTCCTTCAATCTTTTCCCGCATGTGCTTTGCCTTTTCATAATAGTCGGCGGCATTTTCATGCACTGTTTTTGATTTGTCAATCTTTATTTCCATTCTGAACATATTTTTTCAATATAAAATTTGTATTTGTTTAGCACAGCAGAGACACAGAGGTCACCTCACTGTTGTTCGGAGATTTCAAAACAAGTTTTAAAATCGCTGAGTCATATATGAAACAATTATAATAATCTCGCTGTAATCTCGCTGTTGTTAGGATATTTTAAAATCTTTGAGATTTCAAAATTGCTCGGATATTTTAAAATTTTGTTAAATTTTAAAATAATAACCTGATGTTTATATCCCCTTCTTTGTGTTTTCAGCTACTCTGCGATAAAATTTTTATAATCTCATTTAAACAATTACTAAAATTTAATTAAAATTTCAAGTAATTTTTCTTAAAAATTTAATTTCTAATGTTTCTTTATTCATTCAAAATGCACCACCTTATTTCAATGCAGGACATAAAAAAAGAAGATATGTTAAAAATTTTACATCGCGCCGAATTTATGGAAGATGTCTGTAATTTTAAAGTTAAATATGATAAATGGAAGGATATAGTGCTGGGAAATTTATTCTTTGAACCAAGCACGAGAACGAGGATAAGTTTTGAAATAGCGATGCTGCGACTAAACGGAAAGGTATCAAATTTTGCAGAAAAACCATCACAGACATCTCTTGAAAAAGGAGAAAATATCACAGACACGATAAAGGTTGTCGATTCATATTGCGATATAATTACAATACGCTCTCCAAACGCAGGGACAGCGAGATACGCATCTGAAATTTCCGGACATCCGGTTATAAATGCGGGCGATGGAAGTAATCAGCATCCGACACAGGCACTTCTCGATATCTACACTATGCAAAAATTAAAGGGAAAAATTTCAGGCCTGAATATAGCGTTAATCGGCGATTTGAAATATGGGAGAACCGTTCATTCATTAATATCTGCACTTGCTATGTTTAATGCCCGTATAACTTTAATTTCTCCGGAGGATTTACGAATGCCTTCTTTTATTATTGAGGATGTTGAAAAGAAGGAAGATGTGCGCATAAATGAAATTTATGATATAGATGTCAAAGACATTAATAAAAAAATTAAAGAAGGAAAATTTGACATCATATACTTAACGAGAATTCAAAAGGAGAGATTTGCGGATGTAGAGGAGTATGAAGATGTAAAAGACGCATACAAAATTACAAAGGATATGATTTCGGATAATACGATTGTTATGCATCCCCTTCCGAGGATAAATGAAATTGACAGAGAGATTGATAATACAAAGAATGCTGCATATTTTGCGCAGGCAAAAAATGGTGTTCCAGTCAGGATGGCAATAATTGATTATTTGCTGGAAAATTTTTATGGGGATAAAGTATTTGTTCAATAAAGGGTAGAAATTATTCGTGATTTTTTGACGGTTATAGGTGATTTACCACCTAATATTGAGCAAGTTCGGGATAAAAAATAAATCAGAGTTTGAAAACAAGTTTGAAAACAATAATAAAGTTAATGCAGGTAAAAATGAATAAATTAGAAAAGGAATTTTTAAAAGTGATGTCAGAGGCATTTGAAGCATACAATAAATTTGGTGCGAGAAGCAACAAAAAACTGATTCCCCTACATAGTTGGATAGCAAAAACAGTAAAAAATAGATTAGGTGCCGATTTTAAAGTTAATTCATTAGGTAACGGCAGCGAGAAAAAATTAGATGGAAAGTATTATCCCAAACGATTAGATATAACTGTCATAAAAGAGGACAAGATTCTTGCTACGATTAGCTTTAAATTTGTAACTGCAAATTACGACCAAAATTCAAATAACTATTTTGAACAATTGCTTGGCGAGACAGCAAATATCAGAAGAGTTAATGTTGGATTTACACACATGCTGGTTTTAAGAGCGTACACACCGTATTTTGATAAAAATAAAGGAAATTTAAAAGATAAACAAAAGAAAACAGAGATATTAAATGAACACCATTTATCAAAATATATAAAACTTTTTTTGGATCAGGATTTTCCTCACAAACCAGAGGTTCTTGGCATAATAGTAACAGATTTTGACGGCGAAGGTAATTGTCATTTTGCGGATTTGAATGAATTAAAAATATCTAATAAGACCAAAAAGGCATTAAACAGCGAATTGTCGCTTGAAAAATTCATAGACAGATTCGTAGCGTTATGCCTGTTAAAAAGCTAAAAATGAAAAATATTTCTAACACGAAGGCAAATGGTGTGATTTACACTCCAAGCTGGATTGTTGACTTAATCTTAAACAATTTAAACTATAATGTCAATATTGAAACAAAAAAAATAATTGACCCCGCTTGCGGTGATGGTGCTTTTCTAACTGCTGTTCTTGAGAGATTCATTAAAAGTGCGAAAGAAAACAAAAGAGGCAACGAAGAAATAAAAACCCTCATAGAAAACAATATTTTCGGATGGGACATAGACGAAAACGCTATTAAAAAATCTAAAATAAAATTAGACATTGTTGCAAAGGAATTTGGACTAGAGAATATAACCTGGAATTTAAAGGTAACTGATAGTTTAAATAAAAATTTCTGTAAGAATTATTTTAATTATTTTAATTTTGTTGTGGGCAATCCGCCGTATATACGAATACAAAATTTAGAAAAAGATAAAAGAAATTATATTCAAAAGGAATGGTTATTATGCAAATCCGGCTCAACAGATATTTATCTGGCATTTTTTGAGTTAGGATATTTTTTACTTAAAAAAGACGGATTGTTGGGATTTATTACTCCGAATACATATCTAAAAACATCAGCCGGCAAGGATTTAAGATTATTCATCAAACAAAAAAACATATTGGATACTTTTATTGACTTTGAACATCATCAGATATTTGATAATGCGATAACCTATGTTTTAATAACGATATTAAATAAAAACCATCAGGAAAAATATTTTAAACTAAATAAGGGCAATTCAAACAAAGAAATAGAATTTATTGATAATATCGATTTAAAAAATTTAAACGATGAAAATTGGATTCTTGCATCTAATAAAATATTAGAAAAAGTAAATACAATTGAAAAAAAGGGCACTCCTTTAAGCAGGATTGCTGAAATTCATGTTGGAATCACAACTCTTGCGGATAATTATTATATATTTAAAAATCCGATTATAAAAAATGATACCGCAGTTATTAAATTAAAGGATGGCAGAACATTTGAAATTGAGAGAAATATATTGAAACCAATAGTCAAGGCATCCGTATTAAAATTTCCTGATGAAGAGCAAAATCGTTTTATAATATTCCCTTACAAAAAAGTCAAAGAAAAACACCAGATAATTCCGGATGATGAATTAAAAAGCAAATATCCGCTAACTTATGGTTATTTCACGCAAATAAAAGATGTCTTACTGGCAAGAGATAAAGGAAAACCGAACCATGTGTGTTGGTATGCTTTTGGAAGATCACAGGGATTGGATACTTCATTTGGCAAAAAAATATTAACTTCTCCAATTAATCTCAAACCGAAATTTATTGTCTGGAACAAAGACGACTATACTTTTTATGCAGGGTACTGTATAAAATATCAGGGCGATTTAAATTTACTGGCAGACATATTAAATTCTTATGATATGGAATTTTATATAAAAACCATCAGCAGAAATTATCAAAATAACTACAAGTCATTTGCGAAGTCATTTATTCAGAATTTTTCAATAGAAATCAATGATAATGCTTATTTTAAGAAAAGTAATCAACAGATATTATTAAATTTCAATTGACTACATAATTCTAATATTTACCTGAAAATTAATTTTAAAGTATAAAGAATTATAAATCAGCAATTCTAATTTGTAAATAAATTTTAATAAAAAGTTTAAAATAAACAAAACAAAATAAGCGCTTGTAGTCTAGTGGTAGGACTTCGGCTTCCCAAGCCGAAAACTCGGGTCCGAATCCCGGCGAGCGCATTAAGTAAAAGATGATAAAAGATAAACAAAGATGACTAAAAGACAAGCAAAGACAGCCATACTGCATTGTGCATCGGCACTTACCCTGCTGTTAATTTTATTAATTTCAAATTTAAGTGTTTCAGCTTCAAATATTTCGGATAATTTAAATTTAAACAATACGAACAATTCAAATTCCACATGCAAAGGTATATCAATCTACTTTTTTTACGGAGAAGGATGTGTTCATTGTGTGGCAATAGAGCCGATAGTAAAGGCAACATGTGAACAATGCGACATTTCATTTAAAAGTTATGAGGTTTATCATAACGCAACTAATCTGGCACTTTTAAGGGACTTTGAAGAAAGATATTGTATTTCTGCAAATGAATCCGGAGTGCCTGTAATTTTTGTTGGAAATTCGGCATTAATTGGAGATGAGTCAATTGCTAAAAATTTAAAGGATGCTATTAAATTTGCAAAAGAAAACGATATACATGCAGAGACATATGAAGGAAATTGCACAATTCCTACAAAACCTCCCGAATTGCTCACAATTGCAACCGTAATCGGAGCCGCATTTATTGATTCAATCAATCCCTGTGCGATGGGTGTTTTAATCATTTTTATTACATTTATGATTACTTCGGCAAATTTTTCACGGAGACGGATGGCAATTTACGGAATGATTTATATAGTGGCAGTTTATCTTACCTACTTTCTTGCAGGAATCGGAATATTAAAATTTCTAAATTTTATCAACAATCTCGGCTTTATAATTTTTGTCAATGCTTTGGTTATTGTAATTTTATTAATCGGAGTTTTACTTGCTTTTAGAGATATGTATGTGTCATTAAAAAAGAACGAAAAGAAGGGATTATACCTTGCAATTCCGAAGTCAGCAAAAGGAACGCTTGAAAAGTATATGAAAAAAGGGACATTGCCAGCTGTAATTATTTTGGGAATTCTTGTGGCGATGGTTGAACTTCCATGCACGGGACAGGTGTATCTGGGAATTTTGACAGTTTTGAACACTATGGACTTTAACTACGGAATTTTGCTTTTGGCAGCATATAATTTTATATTTGTCCTTCCGCTCATTATAATTTTATCTCTTGCTTTCTTCGGAAAAAATTTATCCAAAATAGAGGAAACATGGCTTATGAGATATTTAATCGGATGGCTTATGTTAATTCTGGCAATAATTTTGATTAACGAAACTTTTAAATTTTTAAATTTCAACATTCAATTGCCACTTACGATCTCTTATGCTGAATTTTTTATCCTTGCCATCATTTTAATAATTCTCCTGTTCAAAATTTTTTCAGTTTTGCGGCCAATAGTTAAAAAACGAATTAATATATGGTATTGTGCATATTGTTATGCCTGCGCTCTGGTGTGGATTTTCCTTACGGTTCTTTATCTGCTCGGGGTTGATGTTCCGAAAATTTTAATTGCCGCATTAATCGGAATGTCGCTTACCGGAATATGGGAAGAATTTAAGAAATTTAACTTTAAGCATTTCAGATCATTTACAATATTCATAACGGTTTTCGGAATGATCTTGATATATGCGTTGTTTATTGACTATAAATTTGAGTTCCTGCTTATGGTTTTGCTTTTGTTAGCAATGGACGGAATAATCGTATTGAAAAATTTTGAAATTAAGGAAATTTCGGCTGAAAAGGAAAAATTTAAGAAAGAGACAAAGAAAGAAGGGGCAAAAAAAGAAGAAGAAAATGAAGAAGAAAAGAAAAGTTTAAGGGAAATGCTTGACCATTGCTGCGATTAAATTTGTTATATTCTTTAATTTTGCATTTTGACTATATTTTTGTTTGGTATTTATTTTTTTGTATTTATTTAAATATTTAAATATAAGAATATAATTATTTAACAAATTTTAATGTAACTTCTCAATAATTTGTGGGAAGATAACCTCGCTGTTGCTCGGATATTTTCAAAATCTATATGATTTTGAAAATGATAAAATATATAATTTATTTTGCATTTTTTGTGCTTGTTTTTTATAAAATAAGC
>MTER01000026.1 GCA_002083985.1 Candidatus Altarchaeales archaeon A3 | reverse complement strand
TAATTTTTAGAAAAATTTTTAAACAAAATCAAATTTTTAACGTTCAAAAATTTATCTAATTTAAATACTTCTAATTTAAATTAATTTGCAATAGGTCCAGTATTATATGAAAACAACCAGGAAAACAAATACTACTCTGTCAAAAGAAACCCTGACTTAGGATTCTTCCTGGACAGACTGAAAGACAACGCACTAAAAAAATACAACATATTCAACAACGAAAACCTAAACTTCGAAGAACCATTATTCGACAGAATGTTCTACAAAAAACAAGTTGCAGTCCACATGAAAAAAGCGCAAAAAGAATTCCTGATCTTAGGAACAACATGGGAATTCGAAATAAATTTATTTAAATTACAAGATAATAATTTATACAATACCAAACTAAATAAATTCTATAACTTCATAATGGACTGCGGACTAGGAGAAAAAAACAGTTTAGGATTCGGGTTCGTAAACACAATGAGAGAAAAACAAAAAAACACAGAAAAAGCACTAATAACACACGAACATGATTGAAGCAATAAAAGAGATTGGGGGACTATTTTTAGATCCCATTAAAAAAGATGGAAAAAGAATTTAGCTTAACTGGAAATCCATGGATAGATAACGGAATTGTAAGTTTTATTGATAGTATAAAAGCCCAACCTTATGTTAATGTTGAGGGGGTGCTTACGTTTACATATAAACTAAAGATTGAGGATGATAAGAAAGAAAAGTTTAAAACAGACCTTGGATCTATCTTAAAAAGTAATCTTGATAATTCATACCTTCTGAATAAGCATTTTAAGGTTCTAATCAATAAAAAATTTATGAACAGTCCTCCTACGGGTAAGGACTACACATTTAGTGATGATGAAATAAAAGTATTAAAAGACTTTGAAAAAGAATCCAAAGAAAAAGGTAAAACAATAAATTTTAATATCAAAGATAAAAAAGCAAATGTTAAATTTTCAAGGTCAAATGCTATCGCTCCGTTAAAAGATTATTCAAAAGAAGAAATAACCAATATTATTGGTTCATTTATTAGTGAGATATACTCAAATGGTCCAAAGAATAAGTGTCCCGTGTGCGGTTCTGAAGTATCTAAATTAGTTGATCTCCTGCAGAACTTAAATCCTTTTACTACCAAACACCACAATAAATTACGGGGGTATACAGGTCAATCAAGTAATGAAAAGGGGTGTTCTATCTGCTCTTTATTTGGATTAGTTTCTACTTTAGATGAGTATATACCTTACACATTTGTTGATGTTAAAAATGGTACTTTGAATATTTTGCCAGTAGTAAAAGACATAGAAATTCTTGAAAAAATAAAGAAAAATCTTAAAATTTCATTAAAAAATCTTAACAATCCTGATGAGCTTAACTATGTAACAAATATGAAACGGAGATTATCAAATGATAAATATTCTGTTATGCTCGGATTGTATGATCAATTGGTGAACAAATATTCTGTAGACGCGGCAGATATTGAGAAATTTGAACCTCTAAATAAAGAAGATTTGAGCAGGGTTTACAGATGGGTAAGGTTCAATATAAAAAGCGGCCAAACTTATAAGATGTCTTCTTTTTCTTCCATCAAACCCTCAGATAATCTATATGATTTTGTAAAAGAGGATTATGGAATAGAACCATTCAATGATGTATTTGAGAAAATAAGGGACTTTTGTGCAAGAAACAAAAAAGAGATACTATTTGAAATTTTTTCAAAAGGTCTCGTAACATCAGATGTTGATACGATATCTCAATTCTTGTTTACTGCTTATAAAAACAGGGATGAGAATAACACCCTCTACTTATCTAAAGAATATTTTGAAGGTTTCTATATGTATTTTAAAAATTTAATAAATAAAATATATGGAGATGAAAAAATGGACACAAACTTGATAGAAGATGCCAAAACATTTGGTATCCATATGGGGAAAAACCTAACGAGAGATATAGGTTTGATGACGAAATTGTACAATGTCACAAGCAAGGACGATTTGTCCGATGTGATAAAAGAATCTCTGATGAAGATGTACAAAATAGGTCTTAAGGGAGAAGATTTGGAAATAAAAGAAAGTAGAGTTACTAACATAATAGGGAGTTTAAACGAGGATAACTGGAAGGAAATAGCAAATGTCATCTTTATTTTTGCGGCTTTAAGAGCCATTAATACAAAAACAAAAGGAGGTCAATAAAAAATGGAAAACATGAAATCAATAAATATGGTTTGGTTGAGCAAGGCAAACTTGAGCAACATAAATGCAGGAGAAGGAAGCGGCAATGTAACCGAATTAAAAACATACGACAAGGGAAGAAAACCGTATGCTTCAGGGCAGTCGGTAAGGCATGCACTACGACAGTCAATAGAGCGGGCGCACCCAGATGTTTATAAATGCGTTCCAGAGTTGCCTTGTGGAAATGTAAACGATTGTTGGCTTTGCGATTTGTTCGGTTATCTGAATCCCAAAAAGGGGGAGGGTTCTGACAGGCGATGGAGTGCCTTAAAAGTAAGTCCTGCATTAGGGCAAATAAGAACGGATATTGTTACGGATATGCTTACAAGACACAGCATCCAAGAATCAAAGGAAAACGAAGAAAAATACGAGAAGATTGCAGAATTGGAGAAAGAATTAGAAAATAAAAAAGATAATGCAGAAGAGTCTAATAAGATTAAAGAAGAAATAGATAAAATCAAAGGTAGCATAAAAGATACGAAGGATCAAAGAATAGCACATGTTCAATTAATGGAGAATATATATAAAATAGGTGTTGTGATAGATTACGATAATATTGGAAAAGTGCTTGTCCCCGAGGGCATATTCACAGGGAAAAAAGAGGTGCGAAAATTTAAAAATTGGAAAATAGAAATCAATATTGGAGATGATCAAAGAAAGGAAAGAGCAAAATCTGTTTTAGACGGCATCATGAATTTAAGCGATTTCGCAAAACAAGCGAGAAATATGGTTTCGTTCTCACCCGACATAGTTATAGTCTCTCTCCAAAATAGATACAACCATAGGCTTATGAGGGCTTTGGATTTAGACGACAACGGAAAAATAAACAAGGATGAACTTGAAGTTATATTGAAGGATATTAAGCAATGCTCTGAAATACTTGTTGGTTATACTCCGGGGGTAATATCAAAGGAAAGCGAGAGCGATCTCTATGAAGCACTAAAAAAAGGTGCGAATATAGAAAAACAGGATGTAAAAACACCGTTTGAAGCAATAAAGGATGCAATAAACAAAATTTGAAATGGTACAAAAAACTCTAATTGCGTCAGAAGAAACTAAAACGAACAATAAAGAAGAGGGCACATCAAAATTTCTTTACTTTAACATAGATGTGCCGTTTTGGACATCTTTTAAAGTTGGTTCTTCTGTAAATTTCCATTCGACATATTCTATACCTCCCCTTACTACTCTTTATGGTTTGATTGCTAATGCTTTGGGCTTAGAACAAGACGATTACTCACTCCGGGATGACATATCTTTTTGTTTGAAAGTGATATATGGGGGCGAAATTATCGAAGATTATGTAAATATATTTAAAATAGGCGAACAAGGTGGCACTCTTGGAGCAAAAAACAAAAAAGAGATATTAGGAAGATATGACAAAGCTAAAGCATCTAAAGAAGAGTACAGCGAGCTATTGAAACTTTTCATAGAAAAAAGAGGATGGCTCTCAGAAGTAGATGCTAAAAAAATATTAGATGATGCTATATGCAAAGAAAAACCAATATATGATCGGTTTGGACAACCTGACATCATAAGAACACAAGTTGTAAGAGAAAGAATCATAAAACCAAAGTATAGAGTTTACTTAAAAACAAAAAATATAGAGTTACTTAAAAAAATAGAATTTGTGTTAGAAAACCCTGCAAGACCACTTTATTTAGGGCAGTCTGATGATGTAGTAATAATTGAAAAAGTTAGTAAAATAATAGACGAAACTGAAATAAAAAAAGAATACACTGATTTCGTTGACTCCGTAGTACCGTTCCATGCCAAGGGTTGTGAAATAATGCTGCTTCCAACAAAGTTTATTCTAAGGGGAAAGAATAAATATGAAAAAGAGCAACTTGGTTTTTCATACCATCCTTCTGGGAAAATTAAACTACCTGAAAAAGAAGAACATTACTTAATGGATAATGACTATGTCGTTTTTGAAGATTTCAAAAAAAGCTAAGAAAAAGCAATCGTTGTATGGCCATAGTTTAGATACTATAAAAGTTTGTGAATTATATATTGAAAAAAACAAAGAGGTTTTATCTAATCTTCTTTCTAAATACTCAATTAATCCAGAGGATTTTTTTCGTTTAGTGAGAATTGGTTGCTTCTTTCATGACATTGGAAAAACGACACAGGAATTTCAAGATAGATTTGATAATAATGCCATTAGAATAACACATTCTTTGATTTCTTATTGGATTTTAAATCAAATTCTTCCAAATGTAAACGAGAACTTGAGAAAACTAATGGGATTCGCAGTTCTTGGACACCATTCACAGCTCTATAATAATTCTTTTGAAAATGTATCTCAAAAAAATATTGATGTTGATCAAGAGTATGTTAACGGGATGATAGAGTTTTTCAACAATAAATATGAGTATAATATCCTCCTTATAGATGACGGAAACATAAACTTAAGAAAGGCAAAAAAGGAATTGGAAAGGACTATAAAAGAATATTATAACATAAAAGATAAAGTTATCTATTCTATCTTTCTCCAAATAATTACTCTTTCAGATAATCTGTCAAGTAAAATTTATTCTGATAAATATCCAGAAGCCAAAGAAAAGGATGATCAAGTAGGCGTAGCTGATGAGTTAATATATGATAAAGACATCAGGGATCACATTGAAAATAAATTTATTTTTAATATTCCTGCGTTTGACAGCATTAAATTCGTATGTGAGTTAAACGAATTACAGAAAGAGATTTTAAAAAAGAATACAAGCAATTTAATAATAAACGCTGATGTTGGAGTTGGTAAAACTGCTGCTGCATTAGTATTTGGACAAAAATTGATGAAAGAAAGAAAAATCAACAAAATTATTTTTACTTTGCCTACAAGATTCACATCTAATAATCTGTTTAAGGATTTTTTCGAGGAGTATAATATACCTCAAGATTTATGTGGCATCTATCATGGGGAAGTAGAAGAGTTTCTAAGAAGTTTACAGGATAATGAAAATGAAAAAGCAGAGAATATTTTAAGAGATGAAAAACATCAAGCATTGATATACAATAAACCCTTTGTTATTTCTACTGTAGATCATTTGCTTCTTAGTTTACTAAACGGCTATAAGTTCTCAAGCAGAGCGTTTGGAAATATTTGTTCTTCTTTAATTGTTTTTGATGAGTTACATTATTATGAAAAGCATACCTTGAATGTAATCGGAAGTGCGTTGAGATTGTTAAACGAATTGAATATACCCCATATAGTGATGACCGCAACTCTTCCAAGTGTTGTAAAAGATGCAATTGATGAAATTGGAAATTATGAACTTGTTACAAGAGCAAACATGAACAAAGATGTAGAGGCGACACCCTACAAAATAGAAAAATCAGATGCACCAATATTATGTTCTGACGGGTTGAATGAATTTATATCTGAAAAAATAAAGGAGAATATCGGTAAAAAACAGATAATTTTTGTAAATCAGGTTGAAAGATGCAAACAGGTTTATGACTTGGTAAATAAAATATGTCCTGATGAAAATGTAATTTGTTATAACTCAGAATTTACAAAAGAGGACCGGACGAAAAAGGAAAAATTAATCAGGATTCTTTTCAAACCAAAGGAAAAGTGGGTTACTGGTGATGAGAAAGGATTATATGACATAAACAGTACTTATGAAACCAATTATAACATTGAAAAAGGAACAGTTTTAATATCCACACAAATTAGCGAACTAAGTTTGAACATATCCTCTGATGTCATGTACATGGATGTCGCACCTATAGATTCCATTGTTCAAAGAGGGGGAAGATTACATCGAAGGGGCAAGAAATATATGGAGGATAATTATGAGTACACAATGTATGTTTTCCCAATAGATTTTGAAAACGACAAAGCAAGTTTACCTTATTATACAAAAGAAGAAAAAGAAAGTGGCGAAGAGAATATATTAAATAAAAGTTTCCAAATAATTGAAGCCGGCGTTTACACATTTACAAAAAGTAAGGATTGGTTAGATCAACTATATAAAGATAAACAGGATTTAAGTGAACCAAATTATACTAATGCACTCAAAGAAGACAGAGTTTTTGGTGAAAAGCCCTCGGATAGGTTTGGTAATGAAGACAAGGATATACAAACAGGTATCAAAATAAGAGAGCGGGAATATGCGACTTTTGATGTTGTGCCTTTTGAATTTTTTAAAACGAAACTTAAAGGAAATTATAAAGAAGACAAAAAATATTTTGTCGCTATAAATCAATGGAAATTTTTTACTGCTAAAGGAAAAAATAAAGTTAAAATAGATAAAATTAAAGATCAAAAATATTGGTTCATTGAATATCCCTATGATTTTAAAAAAGGTTTAGATTTTTCAAGTAATTTACATTAGAGTTGTTGCAAATTAAAAATTTTAAAGGTGAAAATTAATAAAATTTAAAGGTGAAAAAGTTATTTCGCAACATGTCTATTATGCTTGGATTGATTGATTACATGCATTTTTAATCTTTATTAATCTCATTCACTACACTGAACAAAAATCATGCTTTTTTATTCACTATGATGAATGCTTTTAATGATATGTGTTGTGCTTTAGGAAATGAAAAACGCAATCCAAAAATTCAGACCGAAATTTTCGCTTTGAGAAGTAGATTACATTATTAAGGTGAAGGGAAACAGTGAGGGATTTTATAGGTGTGTAATAAAAAATGATTCCATATACAAATTTGTTAAGGAACTTACCGAAAAAGCACATCCGAGCTTAGAAACAAAATATGATAAAAC
>MTER01000025.1:3398-13015 GCA_002083985.1 Candidatus Altarchaeales archaeon A3 | reverse complement strand
AATTCTATGTGCAATAACACAAATAACGACCTTCATGCAGGTGATTGGGCAACTTCAAGCGGTAATAATAACACCTGCGATAAACCTGACGGATGGAATGACGCTGGGACAACAGGGTGCGATTATGTATGTGGAGGCGTAAGAATTAACTGGGTACTTCCACTAAATAACACATACAGTTATGATAATACTCCAGAACTAAAATTCTACCTTGCTGATAAATATTCTTCATCTATAAATTGGACAGTGTATATAATTAATAAAACTTCAGGCACTTTAATCTCTTCTCAAAACGGGACTACTAACAATAAGAATAATATGACTGTAAATATATCCACTCCTTTACAGGCAGTAACAAATCCTACTAATTACACATTCATTATTGAAGCAAAAAGTGAAGCGAGTTATAAAACAAACTCTTCCAATTTAACATATTATTTTGTTCAGATAATTGTTACTCTTCAATCACCTGCAAATAATGAGGTGTTCCCATCTAACACAACACAGATAAATTTTTCTTTTATTGTTGAAGATCCATTTTACAGCAATTTAAATTGTTCGCTGTATATAAACGATGTTTTTGAGGCAATTAATGAGACCTCCATTAGGGATGTCGTTACTAATTTCACAGTGACTAAAACATTTGTTGAAAATAGTAACTGGACAGTGAATTGTATAAATGGAATGAATGTTTCAAATAATGCATCCCGTAATTTTACAATTATTGCCTGTTCTTGCATTAATTGTTCTGACTGTGAGAATAAGTTAAATAGTGCAAGTTGCTCGGAAATAAAACTAAATGCAAACATTACAAATTTTACGGGAACTTGTATAAATAATCCTGTAAATTTCTCAAACAAAATTTTTGATTGTCAGGGGCACATAATTTCAGGAAATAATTCAGGAATCGGAATTCTAACAACTTATCCGAATGCAACGGTTAAGAATTGTATGATTTATAATTTTAGTTATGGTATTCAGTCAACTGGCGTAAATTTCACTAGTCTAAATAACACACTGTCCAATAATTCCGCAGGAATTGGATTTTTTGATTTTCCTACTTTGCAGGAATATGATCCTGTAGGAAATGTTTGGTGCGATAAATATTATAAATACAAAAAAAGAATGAAGGTAAATTTCACTACTGATGGAGATAAGCAGGTTTATTTTGCTTTTCAAAATTACGTCCCAAATTTTAATGCAAACACTATAAGGGTGTTGGATGGTAATTGTAGTTGTAAGGATTACCAATACTCAAAAATTCCTGCCTCAAATGGACAATATGTGGTAAGCATATTGGATGCATATGCGTCTGTAAATTACTACATTTATTTTGGTAATTTTTCCGTTGAAAATGATACTTGTGGGAATGTGCCTCCTTCTTTTTTGTCATCCCAAATATTAAGCAGAAATATAACTAATGATGATATTTTTTACGAGAGTGAGAATTGGGTTTGTGACAGGCAAAACACAATACTACTTATGAACATCACAAGTTTAAACGACGTTTATGTTGTAGATAATGAAACTGGGGAAGAATATTTTATTTTGGAGTGGGTGTATAGAGATGATTATAACGCTTATTGTGCAAACATTCTTCAAAACGGCGCAGGGATAAAAAACTTAACTTTTAGAAAAAAACCCTCCGGATATATTGAGCCTCAGCAATGTATTTTGGTGAATTATGTGAATTATTGTCCCTATTACACCTCCGTAATAAAAGCAAATGCTAATAATGGTTATTTTATATTTAATTTGACTATAAACCAATATACGGGAGCGCCAGAAATAATGCACACTCCTTTTTATTATAGTTTTAGATCACAATCTATTAATAATCCCAACGGAGGATCATTAAACATTTCGGGACATTATAATTTTCTTTTAAATACCACTGATCCTGCTATTTTAGGGTTAGGGGTAACTTGTAATAAGACGATGACTTATATTTACGATACTACTCAAAAATCAATATATATAAATCAAAATGAAACGACAAATATATCCTTCAAAAATAACAGCATTTGGCTAAATTATACTAATGAAAGTGTATGTGCCGTTGGTAGTGGTATAAACAACACAAACGGAAAAATTTTATATTTCCACGATTCTACGAATAAAAGTGTTTATATCCTTTATGATAATTTTTATTATGGCATTCCACAAGGGCAAATTTCAAATGTTTCCTGTGAAAACGGAAAAATACGCATTGAAATAACGGATGGTGTTTGGGTTCTTCCAAGACCAACTGGTTGTGCGGGGCGTTTTATTTTAAATAAGTTTGAAACGGTAGGTTTAGGTTTAGAAAGTAGAATAAATGAATCCAACAACTTTGCCACATTTCATCAATGCTGGATTGATACAAACCCACCCACAAAAGTTGAATATCAAACTGGAGGAGGCGTATTTTCTTACACCCCTCAAAAAGTAAGCGCAACATCTTCACAAATAGAAACAGGCTCAGAAATTCGCTCCGTTTCCGAGAAAAACACTTCATACATAAATTTCCAATTACTAATAAATAACAGTCTGTATGCAGACACTCCTAATGTTACCATTAATTTTGAAAATATAACCTGTGATAAGCATCCAATCAACGCAAACAGCAGCGTAATTTTTGACTGCAACTATACAGGTGTTTGGACCGCCAGGATATAATTACACAAGGAATATGTCATTCACCTACGGAAGTGATGGAAATGACACGCAGTTATTCACTTTACGAATTCAAGGCACGCCTCCAATAAAAAACCTAAATTCACAGGTAATAAATACAACTATAAGTTATAATCAAAAAGGAGTTGTTTTCGTGAATGTTGCTAATGTTTCAGGGAGTAATGTTCAGAACACGAATAACAATATTGTAAATTGTTATTTAAACAATAGTGAGAATATCAGCAGTATTTGTGGCGCAAGGGACCTTACAAACTTTTCATATAACAGAAATAGCATATATGCAAATGAACAAGTAAATTATAGTTTTTTTTGGAAGTTTGAAGGAGAAAGTTCAGGCGACTATTCCGGAATTTATGCGGCAAAGTTATTTTTAAACGGGGCGCAAATTGAAAACACGCACTATTATAATACTACAAGCGGAGAATGGGAAAGTTTATCTGTCTTATTAACACTTTATCCGTCTCCAATTACTTATGTAGGATATTGGAATTTAACCTTTGTTGTAGATGTCTTGAATAATGTAACCGAGACAAACGAAAATAATAATATTGGCGGTGTGATGTATTTTGACTTAAGAGAAACTGGCGGAAACACAGGCGGCATAGTTACACCTCCAACGCCACCAACAACAAATATTATTATCACTGAAAAAACAGATATTCCTCCCGAAGTTCAGCAACAAATAGATATGATATTAAACAACAATAATTTTAATAGTGGCGGCTTTTGTAAAAAAATATGCGGATATAATTCCTGTAAAGAATATACTGTAAAAGTAACAAGTAAGAATAACAAAACCTATTTTTTAGCCCGTTATTCTGACAATGACGGATGTATTTATGTCTGCGACGGATTAAATACAGAATTCAAAGAAATACTGCCTGAAGGGACTTATGAAATCAAAATTGAGGACAAAATTTATGCCGTTACCATAAAAAATATAGAAAATAAATTTATTCTGGCGCCGAAACAAACAATCATTTATATAAATGAATATAGAGAATATGGCACTCAAAATTTTGTTATTTTGCCAAAAACAACGATTAAAAATAAACACTTTGACATTTATCTTTCTTGCCCTATAGCAAAATACGCAAAATTAGAGCGGGGTCAGGAAGGGGAATTTAAATATGTGTTTAATTATACAAATTCAACGGAATGGAACGACGCTTGTAACATAAACTGCAAATTAATAGTAACTAATAATGAAACAATGATGATTTCAATAATTACTTTTAAAAAAACAAAGTGCCAAACTATTTATTTGCCAGATATAGAAATTTTTAATATTTCTTTTTTAAATCCGAGAACATACTACGAGAGTCCAGTAATCTCCGGGAATGTTTCTTTTTTAAATCAAAACTATTGCAGGTGGGAATTATTGTTTTTTGTTGAATGTTTTATGTCGTTAGTATGGCTTATTATGTTGTGGAAAGGATGGTTTTCAGAAGTTGTTGATAATAAAGGACACAAAGAAAAGAG
The DNA here is from genome assembly GCA_002083985.1 of Candidatus Altarchaeales archaeon A3. Lineage (GTDB taxonomy): Archaea > Altiarchaeota > Altiarchaeia > Altiarchaeales > Altiarchaeaceae > Altiarchaeum. The sequence continues at coordinate 8,857 of MTER01000025.1, read as the reverse complement.
GATGAGTTATGCGGTTGTTGGGTTATTTGTTTTATTATTTGTAGGATATTTATTATTACTTATAACTTATTTAATTCAATAATGTTTTTATATATAAAAATTTTGATAAAATAATCTATTAAATTTAAAAAATGTCCGAATTTATTGATAATTTTGGGAAAATTGGGAAAATATTTTTTGCCATTGGTTTGTTTGTTGTTTTGCTATTGGCATTAATACTTACAGTTTGGATTCCGACACATCAGGAAATATTAATATCAGTAAATATTTTGTTTAATTTGACTTTGCTGTCATTTTTGTGGATAATTTTAGACAAGATAAATTTATATGTAGATTTATTTTTTGAAATTTCAAAAAAGAATGCAAAAAAGGAAATATTGTTTTGTTTTGCTGCATTCGGATTTTTTTTTATTTTGCCAAATTTACATAATTTTTTAAGTTTTGGCTCATCAACATTTATTTTTGGAAGCGTTTCTGATTTTTTTTCAACATCTATTTTAAACGCCTTAATAAATACTCAATTTAACATTTTTGCTGAAACGCTTCTTTTTACTTCGCTTCCGATTGGAATTGCCAGAATAATGAGGCACAAAATAAATACACAAAACTTGTTGTCTGATAAGTGGTTTTGGTTTTTTGCACTTGCCTTAACAATAATTCTTGCTTCGGCATTTCACATTGGCTCTTATGTTTTTTCACAGGGGCATACAATTGAGGAAGGAATGGGTGATTTAATTCCAATTGCTATTATGTTCTCGATATGGACGGCAATCGGACTAATAAAAGGCAACATTCTCATTGTTTATTTTGCCCACGCAGGCTGGAATTTAGGGTTTTTATGGAGCATTACAATGTCTATTGTTTGACTATTTTTTATTTAATTTAAATACTTAAAAAAAACAATTATATTATGTCTTAAAAATGAAATTTTCAAATAAAATAAGCGTTTTCAGAAAGCGCAAAGATAAAACCTTAATTGCAAGGACTGACCCGATAAGAACCGGGTTATATGGTAAGGATATAAGACCTATATCCGTGAAGAGGGAACTGGAATGGAGAAAAAATATTTTGAAGAATAATTTTGTTGATTTTATTTCAAAAAATATTTATTTTTAGAAATTATCCCTCTTAATGAAATTTTTTTAAAAAAATGGTTAAAAAATATTTAGATTTAAAAACGGTTGTGGTTATTATTGTGGCGATAGTAGGGCTGGTAATTGGATATGAAACTAATTGGTTCGGGCTAGGAACTGGCAGTTCTACCGCGGGCGGTGCTATTTGTAATAATAACGGAGTATGTTCGGGCGCTGAAACATACTACAACTGTCCAAATGATTGTGGCGCCTCTGTAATAAGTGGTTGTACGCCTGGTGCAGTTTCAAGCGCCTTTACTTCAATTTATGACAGAAATAACAAAGATACAAAAATTACATCGTCAGGAATAACTGCAAAAATCTTTCCCAGCGGCGTGAGTATAGCGGAAGCAAATAATCCGCAAACAGCATATATAGATGCGGCAACAAACAGCGCTGGAAATATTGATTTTACGAACAAAGGCGTTAAATCGTGTTCAAATTATAATATTTTGCTTAAAGGAGCAAGATATTATTGCGAGTATAACGGCATAAAAACAGACAAACAAACAGAATACAGCACTTATGCAAGTATTGAACCTACACAGTTATTTATGTCCCAAATAGGGACATTTGGAACTTTTTACGCTGGAGGATGGACAAAATCAGGCGGTGTTGCATTAAATTCAAGTTATCAAAAGAGTAGCAATGGAATTTTAACAATTAATGTTAGTAAGTGCTCCGAAAATAATATTGGATTGAGAATACAACTACACATCGCAAATACGGTTGATGTTTCAAGTTTGAAGAATGTCGTAATACAATCATTCTTTGACCAGACAAGTCCGATGTCTTCAAATGCAATAACCTCCGCAACAACAACGCCAACGGGGGGTGGAACAAACTATAACATACCAGCATCAATTTTAAGCGAGTTGAGACAAAGTTTCGCAATTCCTGTAAAGGCTGATGTATTAGCGAGTGACAGCGGGGATTTCTTTTTGAATTTGAATTTAGACAATTCTACTCTTGTCGCAGGTAACAAATTTTACATTTACCTTGATGATTTATCAAAAGTAAATGGAGATGACGGCTGCGGCGGTTTAGGTGCGTCTGGAAAGAAAATTGAAATAGATATAGTTTAAATAACCTGCAATTTATTTAAAATCAACGAGAATAATTTTTTTAATTTTTTAATTTTTAATATTAAACATATTGCAAAATAACTTGCAACAACTCTATTGTAGATTTATAATTAATTAACAAAAAATAAATTTAATACACGATGAAAATTATAAGTGAAAAAAATTTTGTTATAGCAGTGACGGCATTAGGAATTTGGGCAGTATTTTCAAATTTAATTTTAAATATAAACCTTGCACATAGTGTTTATATTGTTATGGCTGTAATTCTTATTGTCATATTAACTAAATCCATTGATTATTTATTTAAAAAAACAACTTAAAAATTTTGTAAAATGAAAACTATAAGTAATAAAAATTTTGATTTGGTGTCAATTATTTTTTTTATGGCTGTAGGGACATTAGGACTTTTAATTTGGGCAGTATTTTCAAATTTAAATATGAGCCTGGCACTTATTATATTTTATATAGTTATGGGCATATTTCTTATTTGCGCCATTTTAACCACTTATGATATTTTAAAAACAAAAAAATAACTTAAAAATTTTATAAAATGAAAATTAAAACACAAAAAATTTTAGTTTCGGCGTTTTTTGTATTGCTTCTTTCCATCAACTTATATTTTCTTTTAACTACAAATTATGTGCCTTCACCATATAAAGAAATTGTTATAGTTGGTTTGATTTTATTAATATTAGCATATATATCAACCATTTATTTTTTAAAAGCAAAAAAATGACTGAAAAATTTCTAAAAATATTTTCGGAATTTATAAAAAATGAGCCGGGTATTTTATTGGTATGTGTATTTTATGATGTTATTGATTTTTTTATTATTACCCCTCTAAATGCCATAACAGGCGGCGTTATTGGATTTGTCTATGATTTGGTGGGTGTTTTTTTAGGGTATAAATTTTTCGGATTGTTGGGTTTAATCAACGGTTGGGAGTTGTTTGACCTTACAAATGTCGCTGATGGTTTTATTCCAACACTAACTTTAACTTACATAATATATCTTTTAAAAAATAAATAATATAAAAAACACAAAAATGGCGGCTAAAAATAAAAATAAAATAATTATTCTTGGATTATTCGGGTTAATATTAATCGCTGTTATATCCGCATATTTTGGAGGTTTTCTTTCAACAGGTGAAAAAACTTTCGGAGGGTATGTTTCTCCGCATTATGGCGTTATAAAGGGAGAATTGGCAGGAGATTCTTCTGTATTATATCCTGCCGAAAAAGATAAAATGGTTTGTGAAAATAGTTGTAAAACGGAATTTAAAGAGGAAAATTTTATGTCAAATATGAAGTATGCCAAAGAAAATGTTGGTACGCTTTGTAAAAATCATAATTGGTGGTTTAAGGGCGTAGGTCTATATGTAATGGAAAAAAATACAGAACATATACTTTATTGCAACGAGGGTTTCGTTTCTTTAAAAAACTGTTTAAATGTCGATGATGTCAGAAAATTAGATTTTGGTTCAAATGATGATTTCTCTTACAAGTATTTTTGTTATGATGCACTATATACGCCAAAATTAAAAGATGTTTCTAATTCTTTATCTTCTAAATTACCAAAAGACATATTTTCCTGGAACTATCGGCAATGTTATGTGTATGATTATAGTTCAACTACCAATACAGGGCAGAAAATAGGGGAATGTAAGAATTTTGGTAAATTATATGGTCAATATCAACCCAAAACAGCAACATCTATACTTACTAATTTTTTTAACATTTTAAGTGGAAATATTGAAAGTGTTGATAAGTCAGGCAACAATCTTTTAACTTCTTGTCCTTTTCCGATGTGGTTCGGTTGCATATATCCGATTAAGGCAGGGGAAACATATTTATATTTTGAAAGTTGGGATGAAATAAAGGACATAAATAAAGGGCTTTATGTCAGCAAAGAAGGAAATACAGAATTCTATTGTAGTCCTTCAAACAAAAAACTATTTACCTACAAAAGGTATAATACAGAAAGTTATTGGTATTATATTCCCTCTACGATTGTTAAAAGCGTAGAGTGTTGTAACGACGGAGGTTGTCCGTTAAGTTATAGTTGTGAGATTAAAACACAGAAATGCACAAAAACTCCTTCTTGTTATTCTGATGCACAATGTCAAAAAGACAATGCAAGAGAAAATGGAGTGCCATATAAATATACTGGAAGTTGTCTTTCCGGGCAGTGCAACTATAAAAAAACACGAATTGGATGTATTTCGTCAAGTGATTGTTCAAGTGGTGGCAGTTGTACTAGCGGCGAGTGTTCTTATCCACAAGCCTGTAACACAAATGGAATTTGTAATTCTGGCGAAAGTAAAGCAAATTGTCCGCAGGATTGCGAATGTAATACGAGAGATGACTGTTCCGCAGGAAAATATTGCGAATATGGAAAATGTGTTGGCGAAGGTGGTTGTCAGAGTAATAACGAGTGTTCAGCAGGGTATATTTGCCAAAATAAAGCGTGCATCCCGAACAATATTGGCGTTTGTAAGGAGGATAGAGATTGCCCTACCAATAAAAGTTGTAATTTGAAAACAGAGGTTTGTGAGGAGAAATCTTGTAAAGAATGGTTTTGTAATCTTACAAATGTAATTTTGCTGATTTTATTTACTATTGTTTGTTTATTTATTATGTCTTTTGTACTTAAAAAATATAGCTTTAAAATTTAAAAAAAATAAATTTAAAAATATTAAAAATGGAGATAAAAAAAGTAATAGGTGGCACATTGATGATTGTTGCAATCGTAATTTTTGTAGGAAGTTTTATGGGTTTTTTTGGGTCGATAGTTCAAACAAAATGCGATCCGTATAATTCTTTAATGACCAACCAATGTTGTACTTCAACATCACCTTCTAACTGGAATGGATGTAAGGCAAGTGACGGAAGCAATAGGGATTGTGAGGGTGGTTTTATTTGGACGTATTCAAAAACTTGTGATAATTACGGGTGGGCGCAGTGCCTTCATGCAAAAACTGATGTGAGGTGTGGTTGTCCAAGCGGTATTTGCAGAGACACTTTTGGAAATGGTGAAACCTGTGCCAATTGTCCTGCTGATTGTAAAGGGGGAGATAGCACTTGTGCAATTGGTTACTGTGGCGATAGAACTTGTAACAATGGTGAGAGTTGTTCAGCTTGTCCAGGAGATTGCGGCAACTGTCAATATTGTGGCGACGGAACTTGTAACAGTGGAGAAACGAAAGAGGGTTGTTGTGGAGATTGTGGATGTAATAAAGGAT
>MTER01000025.1:3138-3390 GCA_002083985.1 Candidatus Altarchaeales archaeon A3 | reverse complement strand
GCGGTCGTCATTCTTGCTTAATTGATACTAAAAAATATTGTGGCGACGGAACTTGTAACAATGGTGAGAATTGTTCAACTTGTCCAGGAGACTGCGGCAACTGTCAATATTGTGGCGACGGAACTTGTAATTATGGTGAGAATTGTTCAACTTGCGGAGACTGCGGCAACTGTCAATATTGTGGCGACGGAACTTGTAACAGTGGAGAAACGAAAGAGGGTTGTTGTGGAGATTGTGGATGTAATAAAGGAT
>MTER01000025.1:1637-3126 GCA_002083985.1 Candidatus Altarchaeales archaeon A3 | reverse complement strand
GCGGTCGTCATTCTTGCTTAATTGATACTAAAAAATATTGTGGCGACGGAACTTGTAACAATGGTGAGAATTGTTCAACTTGTCCAGGAGATTGCAACACTTGCCAGGGAGGGATTATTTGCGGCAATGAAAAATGTGAAGCTGGAGAAAATTATTTGAATTGCGTTACAGATTGTGAAAAACCCAAAGATACGTGCGGCAATAAAATCTGTGATGTGGGCGAAGGAACAACAACATGTCCTAATGACTGTAAAAAAGGAGAAATTGACCTGCAAAGATTGGGGATTTGTGCAATTATATTTATAATTGGTTTGTTATTTTTCTTCGTAAAAGTAAATAAAAAACAATGAATGAAATAAAAAATAAAAGTAAAAGTATTTCTATGATTAAGGGTTTGATTTTGATTTTGTTTGGATTAGGAATAGTCGGTCTTTTTATTTACACAGACATGATAATTGTCTCTTGTGCAAGTATTCCTGCATGGAAGTTATGGCTGATTGGAGAGGTACATGTGTTTTGTGGAATATTACAAATTATAAAAATTATTGGGTTAATTTTTGGGATTTATTTAGCATATAAAGGCATAAAAAAACTTATATGATGAAAATATCTAAAATTTTAGGGAGTAAAAACAAAAAAATAACTTTGTTGGTGCTGGTTGTTTTATGTGCAGTAATTTTATTAACGGCTGGTTTGCATTTCAAATTTGGCTCTGTCTCCGAAGTTGCTTGTAGTTGTTGTAGTGCTGAACCTTCAACAGGTGATTATAATGTTGATAATGACGATTATTTCGGAGGGTGTAGAGGAAACACATTAAATATTGTATCGCCTAAAAAGGGAAGTAGTCAAAAGCAAGAATGGAATATAGAATGTGCAAACGGATGCACAAAAACCTTTGAAAAAGGAGGTTATCATAATTATTATTATTTTTCTTGTAATCCCATATCAGATAAAACAGAACACCTTTTTTGTGAAGGTAATGTTTTGAAAAAATGGCGTCTTGGGTTTGAATATGAAAAAACAGATTGTGATTGTGAAAGTAGACCGTATTCCTGTAAATATAAACAAAAAATAAAGAATATAACAGAGGTTGTGGGGGTGTGTTCCGGAAACTGTGAAAATAATGTATGTGTGGTTTGCTCTAAAATAAGCATTTGTAACGTTACTGATAATGAAGACAATTGGGGTTGGCTTATTACAAGGCAGGATGATTGTAGTTGGAAAGAGGATAAAGGTTACAATTTTGTTTATGGTTGTATTCGAAACAAAGTCACTGATTATGTTACAAAAGCGTGTGCGAACCAAACCTATTGTGAAGGTACTAATCTGTATGTGCAAAAAAGAGATTGCTCAAAAACAATAATAGAAACTTGTCCATACGGTTGCGAAAACAATGCCTGTAAGAACAAAGTTTGCGAAGTAAAAACATATTGCGAAGGGCAGAACAAAGTAAAGCAAAATGCTGACTGCTCGCAAACATCTGAAAATT
>MTER01000025.1:0-1629 GCA_002083985.1 Candidatus Altarchaeales archaeon A3 | reverse complement strand
CAGAACAAAGTAAAGCAAAATGCTGACTGCTCGCAAACATCTGAAAATTGTCGGTTTGGTTGCGAAAACGGTGCTTGTAAGAACAAAGTTTATTGCATTACAGGCGATTGTGAAAAACCCAAAAATACTTGCGGCAATAAAATCTGTGATGTAGGCGAAGGAACAACTTGTCCTAATGATTGTAAAAGTAGTGATGTTTCAGTACCATTTGAATGGAATAAATTTATAACGGATAATTTTTTAGTTATATTAGCCGGGTTGCTTGTTATTGTAATTTTAGTTTATTTTAAGGATGTAATTTTTAAAAACAAATAATTAATATTAAAAAAATGCGGATTGAGAAAAAGGAAATTATGTTGATTTGTATTTTTGCGGCATGTTTGACTTTTCTTGTTTTGGTCATTTATCCATTATTAAACACTTTAAATAATCCTGTATTGGCTTATTGTATTTTTTTGATATTGTGGTTTATCTTTTCGTTCTTAATTGGGGCGCAAATTAAAAAAGGGTTGAAGGTTGCATTAGCATCAGTTATTTTTTTCTTGTTTATAGACACTTTCACACCCCCTTTAATTATATCGTGGAACGAACCGTTGAATGTGCCACCTCATATATGGGGGTCTGATTTATTTATATACAACGTTTTAAGTGTTACTGGATTGCCGCACCATATTTTATATGTATCAACTTATATCATTTTACCAACAATTGCTGTTGTTATAATGGCTTATTTATTTTCACCGAAAAAAACGAAAGAAATGTTGGGAGGGATTTTTAAAATTTAATTATAAATAAAAACAATTTATTACAAATAATTTATTAAAAAAATTTAAAAAAAATAAAGTGGCAAAAACAAAAAAAGGGAAAGGTAGAGGCAAAAAATATGGAACTGTGGGAGGAAAATACACCTTTATGAATGTTGTTCCAAAAAGAACGGCACGGGGGAGAAAAATGGATGGGAGAATTGGTGCAAAGGCGCCAGGAAAGCGAAGAAGTAAAAATGGAAATGAATATTCAGAAAGGCGAGATAACAGAGCGGATTTCCACGGCGGAAGAAAAAAAGGAAAAAGGGTTTAAATATAAAATAAAAAATAAACAAATCAGGACTTACGCAATTCACATTATAAAAGGACTTAAAAAGATAAGAAAATAAAATAAAACGAAATGACTACAATTGTTAGTACGATGCCTAAAAGAGAATATGAAATTCTAAAAGCTTATGAAAACGGAAATTACATCGTAAACGAAAAAGTCATTTAGATTACTTTTTAACAAAGAATAATTTACCTCATCTGCCATTTCCCAATTGTTCCTGGATGACCATGCAACAGCATTCAATTGCCCTTCTTCGTCATATTGTCCAATTATGCTCATATGGCTACACCCCCCATCAGAAAACACTAAATTTCCAATCAAAATTCCTTTTTCATTGCTTCTTTTGTTCAAGCACCACCCGCACTCTCTGCAATTCCTGAAAATTTCTTTTTTGGAGAAAATGGGTTCTAATTTCGTATACAATTCACCCAACACCGCTTCAAAATGTTTTTTTCTGTTTGTCTTTGCTTCAAAAATTTTCACGATTTTCTGTTTAATTGTTTCCGTGCTATTTTGTTTATTTTCCATTTTCTT
>MTER01000024.1 GCA_002083985.1 Candidatus Altarchaeales archaeon A3 | reverse complement strand
GCCATTTATATTAAAAAGCATATTTACTGCGGATTCCGAACAAATAACATCCATGTATTTGTCTGTTTCTTTTATCCATTTCGTGTAATTTTCATACCTTTCTTCGTATGTTTTCATTTTGTTTTTTCAAATTGTAAAATTATAAAATCAGAATATTTTTTAATATTTAAAGACCATCGTCTTAATTAGACATGTTGCAAAATAACTTTTTTACCTTTAAATTTTATTAGCTTTCACTCTTAAAATTTTTAATTTGCAACAACTCCATTATTTATAAGTTTATTAATTATATTTTAAAAATAAATTAGTAACTGTTCATCTACATAAAAAATCAGGTGTAAATTTTACGGCATTTGAATATGGTGAATCTACTATCTTTTGATATGAATATTGTGATTTATGTGGCTTCACATAAGAGTAAATTTAAGTAATCAAAAGTTGAAAATTTCACTATAATTGCTAAAAAAATAACAATTTCAGAATTTTAATTTATTCTAAAATATACCTAATATAAAAAAGGAAGGAAAAATGAAAAATACCAAACCAAAAGATAAGAAGGAAAAATTTTATGGAAAAATTGTGTCTTTGACTGCCTTGTTTGCAGTTATTTTATTATTGGCATCGGCAGGAATTGTAGAATCACAAGATCAATCGCGGGCTCCAACATCTTTAATAGTAGATTATAATCTGACGCATATAGACAAAGAACTAAAATCAGGAGATACGGGAACATTGATTATAGTAATCCAGAATACCGGCGGATTTGAAGCGAGAGATGTTAAAGCATGGATTCCTGACACGGCAAACATAAAAGGCGGAGATTCATGGAATATCGGAGATATTGCTCCCGGGCAAAGCAGAATAATTGAAACAACAATACGAATTAATAAGAATGTATACATAGGAACACATACAATACAAGTATTCCTGGATTATAAATCATATTGGGTAAATAATAATGGAATGGTGGATAGCGAGGATCAAAAGACAAACTGGCCAATAATAATTCCTGTTAAAGGAGATATAAATTTTGTGGTGCAGCATGTTAGCAAATGCGTTGCAGGAGAGGATTCAGATTTAGAAATTGAGATTGAGAATACCGGGCAGGATAAAGCAGATGATATAATTTTTATACTTTCCTCAGGAAACGAGATTATTCCGGTCCAAAGCAAGATTAATATTGATTCAATAAAACCCGGCGAAATAACAAAATTAAATTTTAAAGTTCATGTTCGTGAGTCAGCATCGGGAACCATGCCAATCACCATAGCAATTTCTTATGACGATGGAACCGGTAAAAAGAAAAGTGAATCATTGATAACTTCAATAAGTGTAAGTGGAACAAAAAATCCGAAAATAATAGTGTATGACATAAAAATATCTCCCGATGATGCGGGACCAGGAAAAAATGTTAATGCTACGATAACTATTAAAAATGTTGGCGAACAAAATGCCAAAAAAATAACTGCAAAATTAAATTTATCAGACCCATTTACGCCAATTGAATATGGAATGAGTATGTATGTAGAAGAACTTAAAAGCGGAGAGGAAAAAACACTAAATTTTACACTTGTCTCCGATACGAATACAAAAGCAGGGACTTACTCAATTCCCCTGATAATTGAATATTCAAATCCGCAGAACATTAAACAGGAAACACTTAATGACATATTTGGTATAAAATTGAATGGTAAGGCAAAATTAAATGTAGCAGATATTAAAACAGATCCTATAAAAGTAATCACAAGTAATGAAGCAACTTTAATGATTAGAATAGAAAATTCAGGAACCGGAGATGCAGAGTCAGTTAAAGCAAGCATTGATTTACCTTTTCAGGGTGTGAAGGAGGTATTTTTAGGGAATATTGAAGTTGATGGTGATGCTTTATCTGTCTTCATTCTACAACCAGATAATGAAGGAAATTTTAATTATAATTTAACCCTGCAATATGAAGATGATTTAGGTGCACATAATGCAATGGAGAATTTAAATATTGTTGTTTATCTAAAGAATGATGATGGAACAGGAATTATGGCTGGGATTGTAATCATAGGAATTATATTTGGAATTTACTGGTTTTTTGTGAGAAAGAAAAAAGTAAAATAAAAAATAAGTTCGCTTCGCCCTATATTTAAAACAAAGTTTTAAATAACATCACTAACGATATGATGTTTTTTAAACTTCATAAAATTATAAAAAATTAAAAGTAAAATAAAAATGCTCAACGACATAAAAGTAGCACTTTTTCTGGCATCAAGAACCACAAAAAGAGGGAAAGTTACTTTTATAGTCACTACTATAATTATGGCTTTCTCCGTCATAAATATGTTATTTGCCCCATCTTTATTTGATGGAATAGACTACAAAATAGAATTGCAAACTATTGAGATGTCAAAAGGGCATGTAGTTATAGAATCTAATGATAAGGATAATCTATTATTAACTGATGTCAATATTTTAAAAAAGAAAATAAGAGCATTTCCGGAAGTCGGAGGCATCTCTGCTCAATATATTACAGGTGGAAATTTTAAATATAAGGATGAGTCAGAAGATTATGGAATTAAATTTGTCAATCCGGACGATGAAAAAACAGTCACAAAAATACATAAGTGTATGGTTGAAGGCGACTTTTTAAGTAAAACAGATACGGATGAAATCATCATAGGTGTTGAAATTTCAGGAACACATAACCCACAATCAGAATCTTACTCGTTGAAGGGTGTTAAAGTCGGAGATAAAATTAATATAAAATTTGGTAATGGCATAGAAAAAGAATACAGAGTTAAAGGAATATTTAAAACGGGCTGGGAAGGAACAGATTATAGTGCGTTTCTTACAAATAAGGAATTGGAAAATGTCTTCGACATGAAAAATGAAGCATCACAGATAATAATCAAACTTAATCAGGAAAATATAGAAAAGAAATTTATAAGAAAATTGATGATAACAGGTATAGGGGAGGATATTTATAGTAGCCGCTCGCGCCTGTTATTTGATATGGGGGCAACATTTGTTATGGTAAAGGCAATCATTGGTTTGGTAGCTTTTATAGTAGCGATGACTACTCTTTTTGTAGTAATTTACATTAATGCTGTTAATAAGAAAAAATTAATCGCGATAATAAAGGCGGTAGGAATAAATAGAAAAATTATACTTTTGTCGTTTGTATTCCAGTCATTATTTTATGCATTAAGTGGAATAGTGGTCGGATTGTTCATAATGTATCTCGTGATAATTCCATATTTTATTTCATATCCTCTTGAATTGCCTTTTGGAGCGGTGAACCTTTTGATGACTCCCCAATTAGTTGTCACCTATATGGCAATTTTTCTCGTTTTTGCAGTGATTGCAGGAGCAGTTCCTGCTTATCAGGTCGTTAGAGAAAATATAATTGATGCAATGAGGTAAAATAAATTGAAATACAAAAATGATTCATGCAAACAACATTAAAAAAATCTATAATCAGGGAAAGACAGAAGTCAGGGCATTAAATGGAATATCTCTTGAAATTAAAAAAGGAGAATTTGTTGGTTTAATGGGGGCATCTGGAAGTGGAAAAAGCACATTACTTCATCAACTGGGATTATTGGATAGGCCAACATCAGGGGAAATAATAATAAACGATGTCGATGTGCTTTCGATGTCAGAAAATGAAAAGACATTATTTCGTTTAAAAGAATTGGGCTATGTATTTCAGGAATATGCGATTTTGCCGGAATTAACGGCAATTGAAAATGTTTATCTTCCTGCAATGGCTTCAGGCAAATCAAATTACCTTGACGAATCGCGTGAATTACTTAAAATAGTGGGACTTGAAGCAAGAGCCAGACATTTACCCTCTGAATTAAGCGGAGGGGAGCAGCAAAGAGTAGCAATAGCAAGAGCTTTAATTAATAAACCAAAAATATTATTTGCAGACGAACCATGCGCTAATCTTGACAGCGAATCGTCAAAACATATCCTGGAATTGTTTAAAAAATTAAATGAAGAAATGGGACAGACGATAGTTATGGTTACTCACGAGGATTGGCATAAGAAATATGTTGATAGAGTTATCGTATTGAAAGACGGTGTGATTGAAACTGGGCATTGTTAAAAAAGTATAGATAAATTCTTATTTCATTTATACTTCACAACTTCGCTGATTGAGCTTTTTTAATTTCTGAAATCGTAAAAATTTTAGGTATATTTTCAAAACCTTTAAGATTGCTAAAAAATATAAAAATCTACATCAAATTAACAATGCCCATTCTTTTCATTTTTATAAATAGATACAGATACTTTTAATTACGATTCCAATTACAATTACAAAAACAGATACGGCTAGGCACATATTCATACATTTCTTTATTAAATTTTTCTCAACCTTTATTTCATCATCACCTATCACCTCTCTGCACTTTTTCTTACCACCTGGATATGAATAACATCCCCCAAATTTTATTCCTAATGCTCCTGCCATTGCCGCCTCGCTTATGCCCGCATTTGGAGATTCATGTTTTCTTCCATCTCTCATCATTATTTTTAAAGCATTTCTTCCGTTATGTTGTAAAATTGATGCGGAAACACATATCAAAATCCCCGTTATTCGTGCGGGAATGAAATTTAAAACATCGTCAAATTTTGCAGGAAACCAGCCGAAATTTATGTATCTTTGATTCTTATAACCAACCATTGCGTCAAGTGTATTTGCAGCCCTATATCCGATTGCTAGCACAGGACCTCCGATGAGCAAATAAAACAACGGAGCAACCACGCTGTCATTTAAATTTTCTGCTGTGCTTTCTATCGCTGATTTTATAATATGCTATTCATCTAAATTTTTTGTATTTCTTGTAACAATTTTTGCTAAATTTTTTCTTGCTTCAATTAACGAATTTCTCTTTAATCTCTCAAATACATCATTCGCCGATTTGGTTAATCCCTTAACTGTAAATGAAATGTATGTAACATAAACTAAAACGAGCAATCCAAGAAAATTATTTGTTGCCTTTGAAAATTCTATCACCAAATAAGCAATACACATAGTTACGCTAATGACAATTATCGCCATTATCGCACCATTAATTTGCCTTATTTTAGCATCCTTTCCTTTATTAAGTATGTTTTCCAATTTCTCAATCATCCGTCCCATCCCATTTACTGGATGCAGAGAATTTCGTGGCTGTCCAAATATTAAATCCGCAAGATAAGAAAGAATAAGTATAAGCATTTTGTATAAGTCATTTCATTCATTAAATTTTCGGAACTATATATAAAAATTTAGCTCTCTTAACTTCAACATCAATTCCATAGACATTTTTTATATTTTCTCCAGTCAATACTTCTTCGGGAGTTCCAACCACCAAAATTTTTCCTCCGTCCATTAATATTAAAACATCACAAAACATCGCCGCCAGATTTAAATCATGCAAAGCACAAACCACCATTATTCCCTGCTTTGTCAATTCCTTAAATATCTTTAATGTCTCAATCTGATATTTTATGTCAAGTTGTGATGTTGGCTCATCTGCGAATAAAATTTTTGGCCCCTGTGCCAGTGCTTTCGCTATTACTACTCGCTGTTTTTCTCCGCCTGAAATTTCGGTAATTGATTTGTCCTTAAATTTTAAGGCATTGGTAAATTTTAATGCGTTTTCAACGATTAGTTTATCTTTTGGACCTTCCTTTTGGAGTCGTTTCAGATAAGGAATTCTTCCTAACATAACATATTCAAACACAGAAAAAGGATAAAACGATGAATTTTGCGGAACATAAGCAATGATTTTTGCGATTTCCGCATAAGAAATTTCATTTATATTTTTCTCTCCGATAAAAATTTCGCCTTTTGTGGGCTTTAAAATTTTACTCATAAGTTTCAGCAGAGTTGTCTTTCCCGCTCCATTGGGCCCTATAATTCCGTAAAATTTTCCATCCTCTAAATTAAAGGTTATTCCGTCAATAATTTTTGTATTGTTGTATTTAAAATGTAATGTCTTAGCCGCAATTTTCATTTTGTGCAAAATTTTATGTGAAAATTTTATGTGAAATATTCGTATTTCTTTTTTCTTAATAAATATATAAACAACGGTGCGCCTACCATTGCTGTAATTGCTCCGACAGGAATTTCAATTGGCATTGCAATTGTTCTGGCAAGTGTATCACAGGCAAGCATAAAGATTCCTCCGCTCACTGCTGAAAATGGTATTAAAATTTTATGATTTGAACCGAAGACGATTCTGACAATATGCGGAATTACAAGTCCGACAAATCCGATAATTCCCGCAACAGATACGGCAGCCGATGTTAACAATGTTGCCAGCAAAATTAAAATTTTCTTCAGATTTTCCGTATCTATTCCGAGATGTTTTGCCTCTTCTTCTCCAAATAATATGGCATTCATATCCCTTGAAAAAAAATAAAAGATAAATGTGCAGACAATAACAATCGGAAGTAAAATTTTTACATCATCCCATGTACTATGCGCAAAACTTCCGAACAGCCAGGACAAAATCCTGTGCAGTTTTTCCGGTTCCGTAAGAGTCATCATAATCATAATGAGTGCTGAAAACAAAGTACCTACGATAATTCCTGAGAGGAGTAATGTTAATGTAGGCGTTGTGTTTCTCACCCTTGCAACATAGTATGTGATTAGCACTGCAAAAATTCCTCCGGAAAATGCAAATATTGAAACTGAAGAAAATCCAAAAAATAAGAAATCAACATAAAAAAATATACTCAAAAATGTTGCAATTACTATGCCGAATGCTGCTCCGCCCGATATTCCCAAGAGATATGGTTCTACCAAAGGATTCCTAAAAATTGCCTGCAAAACAACCCCTGAAAGTGCAAGAGATATTCCAACGAGAAGGTCTGCAATTATCCTCGGAAGACGGACATTGAATATTATAAAATTTTCAGTATCGTTTCCATGCCCAATCAAGATATTCCAGACATTTTCGAGCGGATATTCCGCCGCACCAACTGATAATGAAATCAAGAT
>MTER01000023.1 GCA_002083985.1 Candidatus Altarchaeales archaeon A3 | reverse complement strand
TTGCATTTAATTTTGCAAAAATTTAGGTGCATCAGCATACCATTATGATAGCAAATCTTGATTTTTGCCAATTGTCGGACACCTTCTTAAGGCGTATTTTACTATACGCTGGACATATTTATCTTCTGGCAATAAATCATTGCACAGAAGCCATATTTTTGATTATTTCGAACTTGCCCAATATTAAGGGGCAAATCACTCGTAACCGTCAAAAAATCATGAATAACATCCACTCTTTATTGAGCATATTCATTATTTCGCAACAAGTATATTTTAAAAACGAAGTTTTTAAAATATCTGAACGAAGTGAAGTTAAATTTAAAATAACAAATTGTAACTATTCAGAAGGTTTCAAAAAATACCGAAAAGTCAAAAAATTTACTATTAGTTTTTTGGGCTGAATAGTTACTAACAAATTTAAAATAATTTTTTAATAACAACAAATGCAACATCTTTTCCGGTTCTTCTGCACTCTGCTGCCCTGACAGTATCCCCTACTTTTACATCTAAATCTTCGGGAACTCTTGCTAAAATTTTTGACATTGCTTTTGCATATCTCTCATACTTTCTTACTTTTACAAGGTTATCCTTTCTTATACAGACCACTTTCTTTGCTTTTGCGCTAACTACTATTCCGTCAATATCTTTACCTCTGACTGACAATTTTTCTGCCATTTTTTGATATATTATATTTTTACATTTATTAAATACATTTATTAAATTAAAATATGAATAAATAAAATTTAAAGAAATTAGGACTGCAAACTAAAATTTAAAGGAAATTTTATGACGCTTTTTAATTCTTTCTTCCGGCCTGCCGGTCATTAAATTTCCGTCAATTTTAACAACACTTCCGTCATCCAGTTGTGCAGTAAGTATTATTGAGTTTTTTGGAACCTGTTTTATATTGTTACTGCTATCTCTAATCAGGAACATGTTTCGGGTCTCACTATGAACTACCCCATGCAATTTATAACTTTCACCACTTATTGACCTGATATCAACATTAAGGCCAGTTATTTCATGCCTTAAAATATTATGGGGATTTCTCATACTAAATTCTCATACCTGATTTATGCTATTTACAATACTTATTTACAACCTAAAAGAGAATAGTAAAAATTATCGCCTCTTTCTGACAATTTTGGGTCTTGGCGGCTCTTTTGGCAATATTCCAACATCTATGGTCTCTTTTAAAAATCCAATTTTTACAAGAACATCTTCTATTTTGCTTTTATGATCTCCCTGCAATTCAATTATATTTCCGTCTCTTATTGTTCCTCCGCAACCAATCCGCCTTTTAATTTCTCTTGCAGTATTATCTATATTTTCTTTATCTACTCCATCTATAATTGTTACCACCTTACGATACTTCCTCCTGTCAAAAGATACCTTTATACCTTCTGTTGTTTTTATCTCCTTACAGACACATAGTTCTTCCGGAAGCCCGCACTTAGGACAAATTGCCATTGGTTTTTACTGTTTATTTTTTTCTTTTTCGTGTTTTATTGTTAGCAATCGTGCAACTGTTCTTTTTATCTCCCTTAAATTACCAATTGACTCGGACGAAATTCCTGCCGAAATATCACTTCTTATCTTCATTTTTCTTTTATAAAGATCTTTAAGATGTTCCTCCGTATCTTCAGTACCCATTTCCCTTAATTCCTTTGCTCTAAGAATAGCCATGATAATATAATAAATTAAATTTATAAATTTAAATTAAAAAATTTATTTTTTGTTATCTGTCATTACTTCTTTTTTCACATCTTCTTTTACAACTTCCCTGACAACCGTTTCTTTTGTTGGCTGAACTGGAACTGTCGGTACGGATGTGTTTTTCTTTGGAGGAGTTTTTAAAGTTATTTTGTCAGGAAATTTTAGATCTGGCGGAAGAATATCCACACTAATACCTATAACTCCCTGTTTTAGTCGTGCCTGTACATTGGCATGCCTCACCATTGTTAAAGGAAAGCCCGTCTTTTTCATATAGCCCTTTCTAAATTTCTCAGTTGATCCACGTTCACCTTTACCTTTAATCTTTCCAGATAAATTTATTTCAACTCCCAATGCACCATGCGCCATCACTGCATCAACTGCTCTATGAGCAATCATCCTATATTTATCTCCCCTTTCTATACAATCTGTTATTTCCTCAGCCATAATACGCGCATCTAAATAGGGCTCTTTAATTCCCTGAACATCTATCCTTGGATCATCCATCTTAAATTTCTCCTTTAAGTCCTCTGTCAACTGGTTTATTTTACTTCCGGCATGTCCTATTACTAATGGCGGCTTTTCAACATTAAGGATTATTCTCGTTGAAAGAGGTCCTTTGTGAATTTCCATTCTGCTGTATCCAACCTTTCCCAGCGCACCTATTATGTACCTTTCTATAAACATCCTTGTTTTTCCTTTTTCTACAAATATTTTTTTTACTGACATTTTTATATGTGACTTTCCTTTTTCATTTTTTCTTTATTTTTTCTATCTTTATATTTGGGCATATTTTCTTTTTTTTTCATCTCTTCAAGAACAAGCTGAATGTGTGTAACCCTTGTTCCCCATGTTGCTCTTCTTCCGGTAGGTTTTGCTTTTTTTCTCTTTACTCCCTGCGACGCCTGAATATGCGAAATCATTAAATTTTTTGTATCAATACCAGGGCTATGTTCTGCATTTCTTTCGGCGCTTATTAGTAATTTCAGGACTTCTTTACATATCTTCACAGGATATCTTCCGGGCCCTGCTTTTCCACCTACTTCTGAACGATGCCCCGCACCTTTGCAAAATTTTATATATGGAATAAAATCCTTAAAAGATATTACATCATCCAAATACTTCATTGCACTCTCAAGCTTCATTCCCTTCAGCGCCTTTGTTACATTTACTGATGCTTTAAATGAAACATCCAAATCCTTACCACACGCCTTTACTGCTTTTTCGGGCGCCTTTGAAATATAACTATAATTAATTTTCATTTTAAATTTACTAATTTACTTTCTTGTTGTTGTAAATTTAGATCCTCTGGTAGCACCTATACCTGCTGCACTATGTTTTATCTGCTTTCTAGTCATAACAAACTCCCCCAGATAATGACCTACCATTTCTGATGTAATTTCAAAAGTAACAAAAGCATTTAAATTTGTTTTGTCCTTTCCTCCTCTGTGTACCCCTATTTTTGCTCCAACCATTTCAGGAAGTATTGGCATATCCCGGGACTGTGTCTTTATTACTTTGCCTTTATCGGTTGCTAATGTCTTCCTCACTTTTAGCAATAATTTTCTTCTGGGTTCATCTAAACCTCTATTCAAAACCCTTCTTATTCTTGAGGGCATAACCTTTGCAAGTTCGTCCATAGATAATGCCTTTAACTGGTCCGTTGTTTTTCCCCTGTATGTAAATATTCTCGCCATTTTTTTAATAAGTATTGATGATTTAAATTTTTATGCTTTTTTCTTTTTTCCACTCCTTTTTGCAGCAATAAGTCCAACCTTTGCACCCGGAGGAGCATTTCGGCTTACTGTTGTTGAATGTCCCAGTCGCGGTTCTTTTCCACCGTGCGGATGATTAACTGCGTTCATTGAAATTCCTTTTATGTTGGGATATTTCTTACCTCTTGCTCTATGTTTATAAAAATTTGCTCCCGCACGAATTAATGGCTTTACAACCCTTCCCATAGATGCAACCCTTCCAATAGTAACAATACTGTCAAGGGAAATAAATTTATCTTTTTTTGAAGGCAAAATAATCTTTCCCTTTTTTCCAACACCTTCTACAAAAGTTGTAAATGTGCCGCTTGTTCTTGCCATCCTATAACTTCCATATTCTAGATTACATATCTGCGTTCCGGGATTAACACTCTTTAACAAAGTTATATTTCCGACAGATGGTTCTGCATTTATCCCGATCTTTATACTCTGCCCCACCCGAAGCCCATCAACCGCAATAGCATAAAACTCCCTAAAATCATCTGTCAAAATTTTTGCTAAAGGTGAGGTATGAATTGAGTCAGTAACTATATCAATAACCTGTCCCATTCTCGTCTCTCCATTACTAAAAATATCCCTGACAGATGAATAATCAACTTTGTTATTTCCTGTCCGTTTTGATCTCCACACACTTCCTCCTTTTCCTCTTCTTTGACACTGCAAATTTTTAGGCATCGTAAATTAATTGAATTAAAAAATTAAAATTTTTTTTATTATATCGCTCCGAATCTTGATGCAATATCCACTGCAGAATATTCTGGCATAAGTTTTGCATACGCCTTTTTCATTCCGTGAATGATTAAGGTATTGACTTTTATTACTTTTATTTTATAATCCTTTTCCAGTTCTTCTTTAATTTGTTCTTTTGTTGCCTTAATATCGACCGCAAACGAAAGTGCGTTATTTTTTTCCCTTAAATTTACCGCCTTTTCTCCCATTAGCGGATAAAGTATAACTCCCATTTTTATTAAATTTTTGTTTTTAAATTTTCAATCGCTTTTTTTGTCCACAACACATTATTCATTAATTTACCTGACCCGAAGACAAAGTCCTTTACCTGTAAATCCGATAATGTTTTAACATTAATAAAATCAATGTTTCTTGCAGTAACATCATTATCATTAACCACCAGTAAAATTTTTTGAGCATTGACTATATTTTTTTCTTTAAGCAAATTTATAAAACTAATAATTTCTTTTGTTTTTTTTAAATTTTCAACATCATCGCTGATAACAGTATATTTTGAATTTGCAATTGCTGAGGATAATGCAAAGTTATATTCTCTTTTGTTCATCTTCTTTACCAGCACTTTATTAACTTCAGGAGGATGTGCCGCCCTTCCGCCAACTGATTCGGGAACTCTTCTGACTCTTCCGAGTCCGCCTTTTGCTAATTTTTCTCTTGGTTTTCTTGAAATTGCTTTACCTACAGTCACTCTAAACGTCCTTTGCCTGTTTGCAAAATAGTCCGCACTTGTTCGCAATCCGGCCAGAGGATCCCTTCCCTGCGGCTGAAATGTCTTTGATAATTCCGAAACCACTGCTCTTTGAATTAAGTCATGCCGTAAAATAGTGTTAAAAATTTCAGCAAGTTTTACAGATTCTATAACTTCCCCGTTTAAACCATAAACATTCGCATCCATTGTAATAATCATAATAATTAAATTTATTAAACAATTAGTTCCTTTAATTCGTATTTTTCTTTTGTTTCAATTTTATAAGGATTGAAAGACAGACCAATTATTCTTTTTGCCGGACCTGGAATAGATCCCTTTACTATCACATATTTTATATCATTCAGAACACCAAAATTTAAAAAGCCGCCTTTAGGTGTTATATTGTCTTTTGAAATTTTAAGTAATATTTTATTTGCCTCTGTTCGCATATGGTATCCTACCTGCCCCCCCTGAGGTGCCCTCCACGAAGTATGTCTTGGCGTAACTGGATTTATCGGGCAGTGTCTTCTTTTTCCTGTTACTTTTCTGCCCTGGGTTATAATTCCCCATCTTTTAACAGGACCTTGCCACCCCTTTCCTTTTGTAACTCCACTAATCGCAATTACAGTATTTTCTTTAAAGGTATTATCAACATTAATTTCCTTTCCAAAATTTTCCTTTGCAAAATTTATCTGCGCATTAACATCTCCACAGATTGGAATTTCTAATATATCAGGTTTTTTCTTTATACTCAATATTCGCGGGTTTGTACAGCAAAGCAATTTAACTTCCGTAATTTCATCCTTGTTTTTTTCTATTTCTTCAAATTTTTTTAAGACAGCTTCGGAATTATTATTTTTTGACAAATGTATTGCTCTGTTTAAATCTTTATCTGGTTTTTCTGAAATTATCTCTGTATAAGGCATTAAATGTATATATGGCTTATGATAAAATCTGATGCCAAAAATTTTTAACGGAGGTGTTGCTATGATCGTGCACGGAATTGCTACACTTATTTTATTTGTCGGTGAATTTGGAGTAATGTCAATTGCCATAATTTGTGCCATTCCAACTTTATATCCAGCAAATCCAAGCGGAACTGTTCCTAAATTTTTAACCTCTATCTTTCTGATTCTCGGCACCACTCTGCTTACCCTCTTTCTGGGACTATAAGCTAATGAACCGCATCTCGGTTTCGTCTTTTTTGCCATCTTTATTATGTTTTTTGAATAATAATTAAATTTGAATAATAATTAGGAAAGGAGATATTAAAACTGATTTAATTTTTGGTTTTAATTTTTGGAAAAATTGTACTATTTAGTGTTTATCCACAAAGTATGAAATTTTGAAAAATTTTTTAACTTTTTCAAGGTAAATTATTGGGTTTTTGACAAAAATTACGAGTTTATGGATGGACCCTATTTACTCTCCACAACCTCACAAATTGAGCTTTTTTAAATTTCTGAAATTATAATTATTTTAAAATCAGGTGATTTTAAAATATCCTAACAATTTTCAAAATCATAAAGATTTTTGGTAATATCTCAATAAGTTTAGGTAAATAAATTTCGTAATTGCTTATTTTATAAAAAACAAATACAAAAAATGCAAAACAATCATATATTTTATCATTTTCAAAATCATATAGATTTTGAAAATATCCGAGCATCAGCGAGGTTATATTCTCACGAGTTATTGAGAAGTTACAAGAATTAATATTCTTTATAATTTTCGGCGCTCATCTTTTTAAATTGGGTTAATTATTTTGTGGAAGATATTTTAAAAATCTCACCTCACTTCGTTCGGAGATTTAAAAATTTCTGAAATTTTTAAATCACCTTGCTGATGCTTGGAGATTTTCAAATCTTTTTATTTGAAAATACGTAAAAGAAATCTTAAAATTGAACATTATAAATTTAATTTCAAACATTATACTCATAAAAATATTGGTAAAAAAATAGATATATAATAACCTTGCTGATGCCCGGATATTTTAAAATTATCCTAATTTTAGTAAGTCAACACCAAATTTCTTGCAATTCTTTAACTTTTTGCATTACTTCTTCAATCTCAATTTAGGAGTGATTTAAAATTTTTGCTTTTTGTTTGTTATTAATTTAACTCCAATTATAGATATTTACTGTTACTCTAGATCATAATATTATGATGATATAAATTAAGAACAAAATGCAAAATTACAATTTAAACTCCACTTTATTATTAGAGTTGTTGCAAATTAAAAATTTTAAGAGTGAAAACTAATAAAATTTAAAGGTAAAAAAGTTATTTTGCAACATGTCTATTTTATCTCTTATAAATTTATTCTATTTTCTTACGATGCTGATTATATTCTCCCTCCATATTTTTTTCATAGTCCTCCCAAATCAATTTTATTTCATTTTTAATATATGGTTTTACTTTTAAAAGTTGCCGTGCCGCTAAAATAACTATGACTACCCCTAAAATAATCATAATTGTTGATAAATTAGGAGTAAGTATTTTCACTTCCCTTATCGCAATTCCAGCAAATGCTATTGCCGAACCCAACACAATAAATGGGGAAAAAACATTTACTTTGAAAATTTGCCATGCCGCAAGAACTATGAATAGACCTAAAATAATCATAATTTCTGCTAAATAAGGAGCAAGTAAGTTCTTTTCCCAGATCGCAATTCCAGCAAAAACCATTGCCGAACCCAACGTAATAAATGGAAAAAAGACATCTACTATTTTTAGATCAATCATCCACCCATATTCCAATTTCTTATCCCTTTCGTCTTTTATTTGGTTTTTTATTCTATCATGTTCAATATATTCTAATTTTATTTCTTTTTATTGATCGTTTCTTCCTAATTGGCTTGAAGTTGTTCCTGAGCTGAAGGTATGCCTAACATTTCCAAATTTATTCGTACATCCATCTTTTGCCTGAACTTTTAATAAATTAATTAATTTGCATATTGTCAACATAATATTTTTTGGATTTTCACCCTAAACTAATAGAGTTGTTGCAAATTAAAAATTTTAAAGGTGATTTATCGCAAAGATTTTAAAATATCCGAACGAAGTGAGGTTAAAATTAATAAAATTTAAAGGTGAAAAAGTTATTTTGCAACATGTCTAATATAGAAAAGCCAGAATTATCTTAATTACAACAATTTCAGATATAAAAAATATGCGGCAGAAGTGGTTTGAACACCTGACACCTCGGTCTTCAGCCGAGTGCTCTCCCGGGCTGAGCTACTGCCGCAAAAATTCAATATTACTAAAACATATTATCAATTTAAATTTGAACAATAAAAAACAATAAAAATAATGAATGCTCTATTATTTTTTATCCCTTACATAATTATTTTGATTTTGATAAATTATAACAAACTATAACAAAGTGGAAAAAATTGTTTTGATTGGAGCGGGACACGCAGGATTTAAATTTATGGAAGAATTAAAAAATTTAAACAAAGACAAAAACAACGAAATTTTATGGCTCTCAAAAGAGGACTTTATGACAAAGAAATGGCTGATGGACTCCTATATTATAAAGGATAAAGATGAAAAAGTCACAATAAAAGTAAGGGATTTTATAAAGAATAAAGATATGAATGTAAATTTTACAGAAGACGAAATTGAAAACATAGATGCCGAAAAAAAAGAAATCACGGGGAAAAGGGGAAAATACATTTACGATAAACTTATCATTGCAACCGGCTCAAAAGCAAAACTCCCGAGAATTGAATGTGCTGAGTCAGTTAAAGAAAAGATTACCTCATTTAATGACTTTAATGATTTTAAAAAAGTAAAGGAAAATTTAAAGGACTCAAAAGATGTAGTAATTATCGGAGCGGGACCTATTGGCTTTGAACTGTCAGTAAATTTATCAAAAAAATTTAATGTATCTTTAATTGAGTTTGAATCGGATATAATGCTGGCGCTTTTAATCGGGAAGCCATTATACAGAAAAATTACAGATAAAATTTTAAAGTTACGAAATGTGAATGTCTATACGCTAACAAGGGCGTGCAAATTTGAATGCGATAAATTGTTTTGTGACAATATAGAAACAAAGGAAAATTTTTATGTTCCGTCCGGGACAATTATATTTGCCGCAGGAGTAAAACAAAATTTACCAATAATTGACGGATATACTTTTGAAACAGAAAAAAATACATTAATTTGCAATGATTTCGGAGGGGCGTGGATAAGGGAAGAGAATGGGAGAAGAAAAATTTTAACGGATGTTTATGTAATAGGAGACGCCTGTTATTATTTAAATATCGGAAATTTTCCCGGCTCAGCAATGTTTGCCGAAAGAGGAGGAAAAACTGTGGCATGGAATATATTTCAGAACAAATATAAAAATAAAAAACGAATTGACTTTAATCCTTCGCTTTATTCAAAATTTCTGGATATGATTTTGAGAAGGTTGTGATCGGGCTGATTACCGGAGCAGGTTGTCTGTAAGCGCTTCAATAACATCCACCAATCATTTTGAAAGAGCAGTTTTCTGATTTTTTTGCCATTGAATAATGTTATTTTAGTTGTTGTTTCCTTTGTGTTTAAATATTAATCTCAATAACTTTGGTGTATCATTGCCAAAAATATCAATTACTTTAATTGCAATTTTCATTTTGCCTTTTTGTGCATCTTTAAAAGCAGAAATTATCGCAAAAGATGAAATAGAATTCAAAAATTTTCATAATTTTACGCAAGCAGATTAAATAGAATGAAATTTTCAAAATTTAAGCGGAGGAAGGGATTCGAACCCCCGTAAGCCGGTCTGCAGCCGGCTGCATAGCCACTTTGCTACCTCCGCAAATTATAAAATTACAAAGATAAATAACATAAACACTTAAATATTAAGATTGAGGATAAATAAATAATTTTAAAAATTTTGCATAAATTTTATTTCCAGATCAATTTTGCCATCCTTCGCGGGTTAAACTTTTTCTAATCAGGATAAAAGTGCGACCCGAAGAAACTCCCAAAGATGAAAATTATCTCTTTGTAACTGAAATGTGCCAACATAAAATGTTCATAAAATTATGATTAGGGCATAAAAAGATACTCTGAATAAGTTAATTGTCCTGAAAAAACACACTTGTGCAAGATGGCTGCCGAAGGCAATAAAAAAGCATAATAACAAACATAGAATGCTCTTTTGAGAGATCAAACAAGTTTAGATACTATGAGAATTAGTTACAAAATCGTATTTGTTTAGCTAATTGAATTTTTATATAGGCATATTTGGTTTTGTATTCGTTTTTTCATATTTTTGACACTTAATTTTTTAAGCATCTAAACAAATACACAAAATACAAAATCTATTGATTACCTCGTCTTTAAACAGTTGTAGAAATCAGCACAGCAATCCATTATAATCAGAAAAATTAGATTTATTGTTAAAATTTTAATTTTTTGTTAA
>MTER01000022.1 GCA_002083985.1 Candidatus Altarchaeales archaeon A3 | reverse complement strand
ACAAATTATGAAAACAAAAATTTAAATGCAAAGACAAATTTTTTCATCGGAGCAAGTTTAAGCCCGACTTCATCGCCACTTGACGGAGAAATTTATAAAGTTAAGAGAAAATTAATTGCAGGCGTGGATTTCTTTCAGACGCAGGGAGTATTTAGCATAGATCCGATAACAAATTTTCTAAATTTATACGAAAAAATGATGGGTGAAAAAATATCTGACAAAGTTCTTGTTGGAATAGTTCCGATATGGAGTTACGGTATGTTTAAATATTTACTTACTTTACCCGGAATAGTTGTCGGTGAAAAATTTCTGAATGAAGTAAATGAGGCAAGGAAAAAGCAAAAAGAAACAGGGCAAAAAGGGCTCATTGAAGAAGCAGGGGTAAATTTGTGTGTTGACTTAGTTGATAAAATTAAAGGTATAGGGGTTAAAGGTGTCCATATAATGCCTGTTGGAAATTTGCATGCAATGAAGAAAATTATGGATAAATCGGGATTGTAAGCACAAATTTTTTATTTTTGACTATCTTTTTTCTTATTTTGTAGGACTTACGCAAAACAGATACGAATTCTTATCTTTATAAGTTCTTTTACAAGGTGAATTGCGTAAGTCATGTTTTAAAAACCGCAGAGATTTTTGAAATATCCGAACGAAGTGAGGTTATAATTTCCCTCTCTTCATCAATCTCAAAGTCCTCAAATGCCTCAGGTGCGTGGGTTTTAAGTATTTTTAAAATTTCAACCGCTGCTTTTCTTATTTCCCATTGCGCATCCGGCTTTCCCCGTAATTCAATTATATGTCTCCATTCCCTGAAATTTGCAGTAACTACTATGGCACTATCAACAGCATTAGGCAGCACAAATCTTGCGTCTTCATTTTTAAGCCCTGATTTTTGTAATTTCATATAAAGTGATTTTGCGTCATCCATAAATTTAGTAAAAAGCTTATGTGCCTTCGGATCATTCTTAATAGATTCCGGTTCTGTGTAATTAAAATTTTCCTCGCTCACATATCTTTGCGACTGCTGGGTAAAGGAACATAGGCGGTGTCTTACTAACTGATGCGTAAATGCCCTAGAAACACCAGAAATTCTGAATGTTGCATAAGCGTGTTCCAGGACAGAAAGATGCCCTCTTTTGACCAACATTTTGACAAATGTCTTTTCTGTGCCATCTCTCTGTTTATTTAATGACTGGTAAGCGGTGCGACCAGCCGTTTCTATCAGCTTTTCTGCATCAGGGGTGATGGATAGTAATTCGACATTCATTTTATATTTATAAAATTTGTAAATAATTAACTTTCAAATCAAATTTTAAAATTAATGAAATTTAATAAGTAAATGGAATATGCTCAATATTAAGTGGATTTATTAATAATTATGAACTTGCTCAATATTAAGGAGTAAATCACTCGTAACCGTCAAAAAATCACAAATAACATCCACTCTTATTGAGCATATTCTTTGAGATGGTTGAAATGTCAGTGATTTTTTCAATTTCTATAAAAAATAAAAGAATAAAAAAATAGAAAGAACTTTTTTACAAATTTTTATACAAATTTAACACCATAGGATACCCCTCATTAGATTAAAAAAAACTATAAAAGCCAACAATCGGTTTTTTAGAGAGTTTGCAGGTAACGGAATTTTGGAATGGGCTGATTTGTTAATAATCTTCCAAAACTCCGAAAAGAATATCGCGATGTTAGAAGAGGACTGGAAATACCAATTCATGACAACAAACGACTTGATATTTTGGAAAAGTTCTTAAATGTTCTGGAGTTCATAGAGTTTCAAGATATATTAATCCCTGAACTTCAATCTATACTGCGTGTAACAAATGAAGTGAAACGACTTGATGAGAACCCAAGAATATATTGACGCTATGATTAAAATGGCGAACACCTAAAATTTAACTATTCGGATTTTTATGTTTAAGTAGGGACTTATTTTTCTTAAATTTAAAGTAAATTAAAACAACCATAATAATCAAACAACCAAATACAATTAACCATAAATTTTCTATAATAAAATTTTGATATTGATTTGAAATTTCATCCCCCGCATCGCCAATCCCATTATCTACGCCCCCTCCGACATTAACAACAACCTCCTTATTGTCAGAAAAGTTCTCGCCGGCACATTTTACTCCCAATGTAAAATTTTGAGCAGGATATTCAATATCGTACTTTAAAACATAATCCGCACCTTTTTCAATAATAAGAGATTTATTTTCCCACATACTTTTTATGTTTTTATCTTTATCCTGCACGATTATACTAATATCAACCATGTTTTCGCTTTCTTCATTTAAATTTTTCAGCTCAATTTCCTTTGAATGTGTGTTTATATTTTCAATCACAACGCCCTCATAAATATTTCCCGTTTTATCAGTATCAACGGTAAAATTTGTTGTCAAGTTCAAATCACTGCACCAGACACCTGCACTATAAAAATATAAAAAATTTCCTTCTTGTTCCGGAACGAAAACTATGAAGGTTATGTTCTTTTTTTCATAAGGTGATA
Organism: Candidatus Altarchaeales archaeon A3; assembly: GCA_002083985.1. Taxonomy (GTDB): domain Archaea; phylum Altiarchaeota; class Altiarchaeia; order Altiarchaeales; family Altiarchaeaceae; genus Altiarchaeum. The sequence goes on along the minus strand of MTER01000022.1, from coordinate 9,777 downwards.
AATAGAAAATTTTTTCATCTTCATCTGCTTTTAACTTTGATGAAATTTTGCATACTCCAAATACATAAAAATTTTTGCCGTTTGTCAGTTCGGCATTGAGCTGCATAACTGAGTTTTTTCCAGTTAAATTTTTGTTAATGATTTTTCCGCTTATTAAATTTTCATCTTTGTATGCTATAAATTTTGCATCCATAGTTCCCGTATGCGAGACATTTTTTCCGAGAAATTTTAGTTCAACACTGATTCCTCTTGCTTCATTATCTTTGTAAATTGCTATATGTGACGCATCTGCAGGAAATTGTCCAAAAGTCGGGTCTATCGAAATCCATTGCTCATTAATAAAGACCTCTGCATAGCTGTGTCTTTCAAATCCATGGTTTGTAGCGGCTACTCCGCCGATGGCTCTTGCAGGAATTCCTATGCTTCTGCACATCGCAATAAATAAATTTGTGTATCCCATACATCTTGCTTTTTTATACCTAAATACATCCTTTGCAGATAAATTTTCCGAATTGTAATCATAAGTGATATATTCACGAACAAATTTTGCAATTTTGAAGACCTTGATTGCGGTCTCAACAGACGGGTTATCATCATGGACATCGCAGGTAATGTTTTCCGCATTTTTCTTTATTTCTTCGTTCCATTCAACATTTCCGATATTGCCGGGAAAATTTTGTATTTCGGACTCATTTCCTTCATTATTACTTTCATTATTAAATTTAATTTCATAAAATTTTTTCTCAACAATGAAATTTAACGAATAGTTATCTGTAGAACCGACATTTATTTTTATTGTTTCTTTTCCATTTTTGGTCTCAATAGAATAATTTTTACAGGAATAAATTTTTTGGACTTTTTGCGTGTCATCGCTCAAAGGCATTTCTGTAATTAAGGTTATTTCAAAACTTGCTTTTGAAATCTCCGAACGAAGTGAGGTTATATCTTTTGCTGTTTCTTTTTCAAAATTTCCTTCATAAGTTAAATTTATAGTAGAATGTGTAATTTCAGCAGACGAATAGGATAAGATAACTGATAGCATAAATATTGTTATTGCCGCCATTTCAAAAACTTGTCCTGTTTTTGAAATCTCCGAGTGAAACGAGGTGAAAATTTTATTACTATAAAGTTTCATTTTCGTTACGATAAATTTTGAGAGATTATTAATAATTCGTTCATAATTTATAAATTAAATTTCATTTCAAATATTTAAATATTAAATTTTATTATATCACAATATGGAAACAGAAAAAAAATTAATTATTGATGGGATTAGAATAGACGGAAGAAAATGGGATGAACTGAGAGATATAAAAATGAAAGTCGGAGTCCTAAAGAATGCACAGGGTTCGGCGTATGTTGAATGGGGGAAGAATAAGGTTCTTGCAGGTGTTTATGGGCCAAGAGAAGTAATTCCGAGATTTGAAGAGGACTCCACCAAAGCAATTTTAAAGTGCGATTATAATATGGCGCCGTTTAGTGTTGAAGACAGGAAAAGACCGGGTCCCGACAGAAGATCAGTTGAAATTTCAAAGGTAATAACCGAAGCACTATGTTCAGTAGTACTATTAGAAGAATTCCCGAATACGCAGATAAATGTATATATTGAAATTTTGCGGGCTGATGCCGGAACAAGGATTGCGGGAATAACTGCTGCCTCACTGGCATTGGCGGATGCAGGAGTTCCGATGAAGGATTTAGTTGCAGGATGCACGACCGGAAAAATTAATGGTGAAATTGTTCTGGATTTATGTAAAGAGGAGGATAATTACGGTGATTGTGATTTACCTGTTGCAATTATTCCAAAAAATAAAGAAATCGTATTATTGCAAATGGATGGGGTTTTGACAAAGGAAGAATTTATTAAATCGCTTGATTTAACAGTTGATGGTGCTATGAAGGTCTATGAAATGCAAAAGAAGTATACGAAAAGTATAAAAATAAAGATGAGTAAATGAGTTGGTTAAGGGTTATGTGATATAAAAATCAGGGACAAAAATTTATTTAATTTTATATTGTCTTATGTCCTTGTTCTATATTGATTTTAAATCAAAAGTTTCCCATTTCGTGAAAACGATGTGTTGAGGGCAAGTTTGTTGAATTGTACTAATTTGCCACTCAAAATTCCAAATTATCATACAATAAATCCACAAAAGTTCCATATTTCATCACATTATTTTTGAATTTTTGGAACTTGCTCAATATTAAGTGGTAAATCACCCATAACTGTCAAAAAATCCGAATAATCTCCACTCTTTATTGAGTAAATACAATTTTTGATATAATCTTATAGGAATTTTCAAAAATTTTTGGATAAAATGATGACTGTAAAAGTCATATTTTCAAATGGGAAACTTTTGTTAAATTTCACACTTTTTCTTTTCCTCTTCCGACTTCAAATCTTTCAATATCATCCTCTCCGAGATATTCTCCTATCTGCACTTCCATTATCTCTAAAATCACCTTTCCCGGATTTTCGAGCCGGTGGGCGAATCCCGAAGGAATGAATGTACTTTCCCCGTTTCTCAAAAACATTTCCTTGCCATCAACAACAATTTTAGCCATTCCCCTGACAACTATCCAGTGTTCGCTTCTGTGATAATGCATCTGCAAACTTAGTCGTTTTTTCGGCAGAACAACAATGTGCTTTATCTTGTATCTTTCTCCATCCTCTAATACAGTATACTGCCCCCAGGGACGATAAGATGTTTTATCAGTAATTGCCCGTTCATCTCCCTTATTTTTCAAAATTTTAAAAATTTCCTTAACTTTTTCCGTTTCTCCTCTTTTTGCAATCAATAAAGCATCGTCAGAGTCAATAACTGATAAATTTTCAACCCCCACCAACGCAGTCAGTCGCTTTGTTATGACTAAATTTTTTGAGGAATCAATGCAAATACGCTCCCCGGTTCCTGCATTTCCATCCTCGTCTTTGTCATAAACATCATATATCGCATCAAAACTTCCCAAATCATTCCACGAGGTATTTAAAGGAACAACATATACATTTTTTGCCTTTTCAATAATTCCATAATCAACGGAAATTTCAGGAATCTTTTTGTAAATTTCAGCTAAACTCCCGCTGCTTTCAAATGCAGTGTAAATTTCAGGAGTTAATTTCCTAATTGCTTCTGTAAAAATTTTTGTATTAAAGATGAACATTCCGCTGTTCCATAAATATCCTTCCCTTACATACTTTTTAGCTGTTTCCAAATCCGGCTTTTCCTTAAACTCACTGACCTTGCAGCAGGCATTATTTCCTTTTTTGGTCCTTTCTCCTGTTCCGATATATCCATAACCTGTATGCGGCGAGGTTGGTTTTATCCCAAATGTTACTAATTCGGAATTTGCCAGATTTTCTCCTGTTTTAAATGCCTCTATGTATGTCTCGTTTGCATTTATAATATGATCGGAAGGAACAATTTGGACATTACAGTCACCATAAATTTCACTTATCTTTTTGATTCCCAGATAAATCGCCGGAAGTGTATTCTTTCCCGATGGTTCCAAAAGAATATTTCTTTCGGGAATGCTGATTTTTATTTCCTTTAATTCATCCAGAACCCTGAATTTATAGTCCTTATTTGTTACAATAAAAATTTCTTCTTCTGCCGAAAATAGCGTTGCCCTTTCAACCGTTCTCTGGAAAAGTGATTTATCGTCAAAAATTTTTATAAACTGCTTTGGAAGTTGTTCCCTGCTTAACGGCCATAAACGAGTTCCTTTTCCCCCGCACAAAATTATGGTTTTCATCTGAAATTTATTAATCTAATTTTTAAATTTTTATAATGCTTACTTTTTTCTCTTTTCGGAGTATTTTCTCTTTTTTAAAAAGAGAAAAGTTCAACTGATTTCCTTTCCCTCCGCACAAGATTATTGTTTTCATTTTATTTCACTTTAATTTACTAAATTTTTAAACGAATTAATTTTATGTTAGCATTTAATCCCTATATTTTTAAAGAAACCTATCAGATTTAAGCATCGAATATTAAAATAATTTGCAATATAAGGGATATGGTTTTCTGCATTCTTTTCATCTGTTACAATAATTATAGTTGCTGTATTTGTTTTCTCACAAATACTTAATGATATTAACCATGGATCTGCCCAATGACCTGATTTGTCATTTGTTTTCATTTCCCAGTAATTAGGGTTATATTTTGTTTTGACATTTTTAACTTCCTTTATTTGGCGTTCGTTAATATCTTTAAACATATTTTTATTCTGTTTGCACCATTCCAATATCTTATCCTCTTTTCTTTTTAGTTCTCTAAATACTTCTACCTGTGAAATAAGCTCGCTTTCATTAACCATGTTTTCTAATTTATTCCAAATGGATGGGAATAGTTCTCTCGGGTATCCAGGATATCTTGTAATATTTATTAGTGAATTGCTATCTATACAATAGATGGTTTTATAAAATAATCTTTCTTGTTTTTCCATGATTGTTATTATGTTATAAATCTTTCAGTATATTTTGTTTTTAAATCCAAAATATCCGAAGCTTCATAAAAAGTGATATTTTCTTTATTGTATGCTTTTTTTACCTCTTGAAGAGACAAGTTCCCTATGCGATTTAAGTAAATTTTATCCCAATTTCTGCGACCAAATTTCTTTTGCTCCGATACAACCTCTATTTTTTTCTCATTTATTTCATCTTTAAATGCGCGATATGTTTCTTTCTCAATGTATCCCAATCTCAATAGACGAATCATCATAGTTTGTTTACTTACCTCATAAGTTTCAGTAAGTTTATTAATTTCTTCTTCATCAATTCGCATAAATTTTTTAACTTCATTTTTTAAATCATCTGATGGGATTAAAAATTCAGCAGCAAATTGATTACAATATGTCTCTATTCCTTGATCATCCTCTTCAATATCTAATGAGCATATTCCTGCATTTCTTTTAAGCAAATGACAGACCTCGTGAAAAAGAGAAAACAATTTTATTGAGGGTTTATCATCTTCATTTAGAACTATTGCGGAAATATCTGAAAATATACTAAATGCTCTTACATCATCTGCTTTCAATGGATATTCTATAATAACTGTAGTTAAAATGTCTTCCAGGATCTTTTTATAATATGTCAATTTTTTTTGCGGTTTTTCAAACTTTGTGCTATCAGTCCTTAAATATTTTTTAAACTCCTTTGCTAATTCTTCAGGACTTAATTTTTCCGGAAAAGATGGAATTTGACTTTCTTTATTGCTTAAGTCCTTTATTTGCTCGGAAAGATATTTTGCTCTTCTTTCAGCTGAATATACTTGAGGAGTTAATTTTTTTTCACGGTTAATTCTATAGTCAATTAAATCTGGGAGTTTAAGTACAGAGTCCGAAAAAAATACTACAAGTGGACGATCATACATGTCCGCAAGTTTTTTAATCTGTGTTAAAGTAACAGAAGATTTTCCCCCTTCTCCTGCTTTGACTTTTTCCTCACTTGTTTTAAGTTTTTTTGCTACTTCGTCAATAGAATATCCTGATGTTTCCCGAAGTGCCTTTAACACATCCGGAACTAATTTAATCTTAAAATTTTTCTTTTCTTTCATTTTTGTCTCATCCTTTATTGATTATAATTAAATTTTTAAGTTAAAATTTTACTAAAACCACGCATTCAGTCCCTTCTGTCTTGACTCTTCTTTTGCCTTTCTTAATTCCTCTATTCCATTCTTTGCTCTTTCCCGCGAAAAGTCGTGTTCGTCGCACAAAATTTTAAAAATTTCATCCTCATTGTAGTCAGTAAATTCAATATTGTACTCATCGCTTACATTCGGATTTGTAAAAATTTTTCTTATATCCTGGACATCAAAGTTAAATTTTTCCATTGGAAATTTCCCGCTTTTTACTATTTTAAGTGCTGTTTTCGGCCCGATTCCATTAACCCCGTCATTAAAGTCGGTTCCAACCAAAATTCCGATATCTATTAATTGTTCTCTGCTAATTTCCAAATTTTTAAGCACATCTGCCAAATTTAGCATCTCTAATTCCTTGTCCCCTGTAAATGTTAAATTTCTTAATGTCTTCGGAGCGCCGAATAGCAGTGCATCATAATCCTGTGTTGCAACCGCATAAACATCTCCTTTTTTACAGATATGTGCACATAGTGCCTCTCCGTCATTAACTGCCTGAACGCAGGGAATTCCCATTGCAGTCAGTAAATTTTTTGATTCTGTAACCATCTCTCCAGTCAGTGTTGATGTTCTTTTCGCAAATTTTCTTGCATCTTCCATATTGCCATCTTCTATCGCTTCTTTCCATTTCTCTTTTGCCGCTTCCTTTGCACTGCTTCTTTTCTCCAATGTTTTAAATTTTAAATCAACCGGCTTTCCGTCAAATACATATATTGGCTTTATTCCGAATTTCATCAGTTTTATTGTTCTGTAAAAAAGTCCGGATAAATGAGATGTTATATTGTCATGAGAGTCCTTTAAAGATGTGCCATCACTCTGTCTTAGGGCAGATAAAAACTGATAAATTGCATTGAACGCATCAATTGCGAGCAGTTTGTTCCTCAATTCCGAAATTTCTATTGTCTTTGCCGTAACTATGTCTCTTAAATCAACACCCATTTTATGGACAAAATTTATTTTTAAATTTAAATAGAAAATATTTAACAATTATTACTCAAATTAAATATTCAAAACATTCATAAAATTTATTTATATATTTAAAATTTAATATATCTTTCATAATTAATAAACATTAAAATTTAAAATAATTTCGCTATATCAAAAATGCTTTAAGCATTTTTGACTATTTCAAAAATCCATAAGATTTTTGTGACACTCTCATATTTATAAAAATAAAATTTTTAAAATGGCAGAAGAAACAAAAAATGTAAAAGAGGAAAAGGTTGATGGGGAAACAACAGATACGAAAGAAGATACCTGTAAGTGTGAAGAATCAGAAGAGAAAGGAGGATGTAGTAAGGAAAAATTATACGGAGTTGGAATGGTTGTTGCAGGTATCGTGATTTTTGCTGCACTGGTAATGTTATATGCAGGATTTGTGGATTTATTGATTAAAGGAATTGTATTGGGAGTAGCAGTTGTAGCAATTGGTCTGGTTTTGTTAGGAATTGTCTTTGCATTGTACGCATAAGACATACGAAAGCAAGTATGAATATATGACTTTAAATTTGTGATGGACCTTTTTATTTATTTAATTTTTTTTCCTTTTTTAATTTTAATAATTGCTTTAAATAAACTTAAAGCTCAATTTTTTTGGATATTTAATCGCATTCTTACCTTTCTGTGCTTCCTTACTTTTTTTTTAAGCGGAATATTTGTTTTATTCACTTCACTATTTATTTCAGTTTTATTTATCCTCGCAAGTTTTCTGATTTTATTGTTGTTGCATAAAAAATTTAGAGAAATGATAATAAAAATCTTGCACCTGAACATTGAGTCCAAAAATCCCCGTCATTACTTTGCAATTCTGCTATTTTTCTGCATTCTTTTTGTAGCGGTTATTTCTTTCTTGTGGATGAGCGAAACCGGACAAGGTCTGTTCAAAACAGAAATTAATACGCAATTAAATATACTTGATGTAGTTATCAATGAACTTTTTTATTTGGCAATTGCAATATTCGGTTACGGATATTTAACACGGAGAAATTTAAAGGAGACATTGAATGGTTTAGGCGTCCAAAAGCCAACTTTTTCCAATATCTTATTCGGATTTAGTGCTGGTATCGGACTTATAGGCGTAGTTATAGTTTTCTCTTTAATTTTCCAGCATTTCGGGCTTGAGGAAGAGAATATTGACTGGCTCAAAAATTTAATAAGCATTCAAAATGCGTTTATTATTGGCTTGTCTGCCGGAATTTGCGAGGAAATTTTATTCAGAGGAGCATTACAACCGAAATTTGGAATTATATTGACCGCATTGCTTTTTACATTCCTTCATGTACAGTATCCTGCGTTATGGATGCTTTTTCTTATATTTACAATAGGTATTATTTTGGGCTATGTGAGAAAATTTACAAATACAACAACAGCAATCATTGTTCATTCAACTTATAATACTATTCAGATGTTGATGCTATGCTTCTTTGGGTTATAAATTTATTATAAATCCAGCATTTCATAAAATTTTCCTTTTTTCAAAATCAGTCCGTTTTTTTCAATGACTAATTTTTTTATTTGTTTTGGTGCATTGCTGGTTACAACAGGAACATCAGCGTATTTTAAAATTTCAATATCACTGTTTCCGTTGCCGAGCACAATTAATTTTCCGCAGTTCTCTTTTTTACAAATTTCCTTCAATTTCATTAATTTATCGTTTGCAGTCATTATGTCTCTTCTTATTTTCCATCTGTTTTTGCTTCTTTCAAGTAAATTTCCATAGACATTAATGTCATAGTCCTTTAAGGCAATTTTTATTAAATTTTCAATCCCCCTGCTTATGATAATTTTATTTTCTAAATTTTTTAATGTATAACTAACATCTTCCGGGACGGAAAATTTACCTGCTGACTTATTCATACATTTTTCAACCTCGTCTTCTTTTAAATTTAAGGCATTAAGGCAGTCCTCAAAAACATTATAAATTTCACTTAAATCGTCTTTTTTTTTGTGAATATACATATCAGCCAGACGCAGGAATAATTCCGCCTTTATCTTTACGCTTTTGTTTGCAAAAATTTCCTGATAAAATTTGTATTCCAGATCGTAGCCCTTCACTATTGTGCCATGAAAGTCAATTATGTAGGTTTTCATTTAAAATTTTTCCATCTTTTGATTAAATTATGTTTGATATCCAAATTATCCAAAATTTTTCCAATTACAAAATCAACCATATCTTTTATTGTTTTTGGCTCATGATAAAATGTCAGCACAGGCGGAATAATAATTACATTCAGACGCTTTAATTTTAACAAATTTTCCAGATGATTATAATTAAGAGGGCATTCCCTCGGAACAACAATTACCTTTTTGTTTTCTTTAAGCATAACATCGCATACTCTTAAAATTAAATTATCTGAAATTCCGCTGGCAATTTTTGCAACAGTATTCATTGAACAGGGAATTATAACTATTGCCTCTCTTTTGTTTTTCCCATGACAATTAGAACCGCTTGCAATATCTGCTGAAAAATCATTTATGTTAAAAATTTTTGTTGCCAGATTTTCAATTTCTTCTAATGCTTCATTTACAATTTCATTTTTTATTACTGCTTTACCTTCATCAGTAATGAGCAAATCTGTTTCTATCTTTAAATTTTTTAAAATTTCCAAAAATCGTTTGGCAATGACTGCTCCGCTTGCTCCGGTAATTCCGACTACGATACGCATTTTGATGGATGTGTTATTTAATCTATTTAAGGAATTGTTTTGTCCAAAAGAAAAAAGGAATGAAAAAAAAATCAATACGATAAATTCAGTTTGTTGTATATAAAGCCCTTAACTTTTAAAGCAATCTCAAAGCATTCTTTTGCTTCTTCAACAGAGGGAATATAAAATTCATCAGGATGCCTAATTTTAACCGCATAATCAGTAAGTGTTGTAGTTTTCTCAGATAGAAATTCAAAATCCGGATCTAAATCTGAACATAATTTTATGAGGTATTCTAAATTATGTGTTCTTTTAAACTCTACATTTTTAAATATAAAAAAAGCTTTAGAACTTTTTTCTACAAATTGCTGACAATGAAAGCACATAGTGTCGGTTATAATTTCTTCCTGGGGAAAACTTAAAAGGTTTCTGGCTGTCTTATAATCATTCATTGCCTTTTTTAACCAGTTTTTTACTTCTTCGTGGGTTTTCATAGTGGT
>MTER01000021.1 GCA_002083985.1 Candidatus Altarchaeales archaeon A3 | reverse complement strand
TTTCTCAATAAGTTGTGGCGAATAAATTTTGTACTGCTCATTTTTGATGGCGTAATTAACAGGTGACCGTTGGTGCTCGCCCACATAAATCTAAAAAAATTAAAAGCGATATTTTAAAAATTTAGCTTAAAAGAAATCTTAAAATTTATGTATTGCGAAAAAAAGTCACTTATTTTTTATGCCATCAAATTTAAATTTTTTCAAACTCCCTACAAAATTTTATCCCCTCAGGAATTGCATCAACTAATTGCATTGCATCAAAATTTTCATTCTTTTTGAATAAAATTTCCCCTGTCAGTCCGTTCAGAAATGTTCCCGCGCACGCACTTTCACAAGCATTATCATTCTGAGCATAAATTCCTGCAATAATTCCTGCAAGCACATCACCTGTTCCTCCGACAGTTAACCGTATGCAGTCCTTTTCATTAAATTTTAATCTTTCAGCATTCGCAATTTTCAAATTCGCGGAGAATTTGAAAATCTCCGAATGAAATGAGGTGATAATGTCAATTTTTCCTTTAAGCACGATAGTTGTATTATATCTTTCTGCAAAATTTTGGACAATCTTTGCTTTGTTTTCAACACTTTCATTATACAAATCAACGCCAAACAATGCCTTAAATTCCCCCATATGCGGAGTTACAATACAATGCTCATTTAAAATTTCCGGATTTATTAATTTTAATGCCTCTGCATCAATAACAACCTTTTTTGATTTTTCAATCGCCTCGCTTATTAAGTCCTTGCCTGCTTTTAATGAAATTCCGTTTCCAATTGCTACGCAGTCAAATTTTGCATAATCAACATCTAAATTTTGCAGATAGTCCTCGTCCTCGCAGGGAATAAAAATAAGCGCAGGGTCAAAAATTCGTCTCTGAACAAATTTCGGGGTTGCAATATAAGTCAAATCATTAAATTTTTGCGATGCCTTTGCGGTTAAATAAGGTGCTCCGACATAGTCCTTACTTCCTCCGATAACTAATGTTTTTCCAAAATATCCTTTATGTTCATCACCTTTATACTCCTTCAAGGCAGTTAAAAAGTCCCCTGCACCACACATATTACGAATTTTTTTTGGAATTCCTATACTCTTAATTATTGCGTCGTTTGTTTTTCCGATTTCAAAAGAAATAACTTTATCGGCGTTAAATTTTACTTCATCGTCTCCCGTTGGAATATCAACAGAAATTTTATAACAATTTAGTTCATTTGCTAAATGGACAAGACACTTTACTGGTTCCCTTAACTTTCCTTTGCTTCCGACACCAATTAAAGCATCAACAACAACATCAGGGTTAAATTTTAAAATTTCTTTTTTGAATTCCTCAATTTCACTGCTATCGCCTATTACTTTTATATCAACAAAATTTTTTAAAATGTCAAAATTTTTCTGATTTTCATAAGTTCTGTTTCCTTTTAATGACTGAACCAGAATTTCCTTTCCTTCGGCGAGAAAATGTCTTGCTGCACATAATCCGTCCCCTCCGTTATTTCCCATTCCGCAGAATATTAAAATTTTGTTAAAATTTTTACATTCATCAGCGATGCTTCTTCCAGCATTTTCCATTAAAAGCAATGTATCTATTCCAAAAAATTTTGCATTTAAGTCAGTCCTTTTTGTTTCTTTTTCCAAATCCATTGTGAAAAATTTTCGTTTTGTATTTGAATTAATTTTTTGGTAACTATTCAGCCACCCAAAAAATTTATCCGTAATTTTTTGGGCTGCTGAATAGTTACTAATTTTTAATGAAATTAAAATTTAAGGTAAATTATTATTTAGTTTTCAAGCAATTTCAGGAACTTTTTAAATGAGGCAACTAACTTTAACTTATCAAATTTTAATTCTTTAGAACTTGCTCAATATTAAGTGGTAAATCACTCGTAACCGTCAAAAAATAACGAGTAACCTCCACTCTTTATTGAGCATATTCATTAAATTTAATCCTTTCATCTCTCAATAATCGTCTCATCAACCTTTGTTCCGAAATGCCTTCCTCCCTCTTCAAGATATGCCAGGATTTCATCTCCGACCTTTAATTCAGTAATGGAAACCGGCCTTCCGTCTTTATTAATTAACCGTATTGTTTCTGCATTCTGAAGTAAAATTTTTATTGTCCTTTCTTCAATAACTCCTTTCTCCTCAATTTTTCCTACTGCTTCAATTAATATTAATGGCCTGCTTTCAATTTTTGACCTCACAACATACGCTTTTCGCGTATTTCCATTCAGGTCAACAATCAACATTTCATCGCCTGCACTTACTTCGCTTAAATATTTTGTTTTTCCCCCCGGACATAGGATATACAAACCGACTGCACCTGCATTTACTCTGAAAGGTCTTGAATTTACATATTCCGATTCGAGCGTTTCGCTGTGAATCAAAAACAATCCGTTACTTTGCGAGCCAATCAACATCCCTTCTCCGATTTTGAGCATTGATGCAGTATCAATACATACCCTGTCACCCATATCTAATTTCTTTATGGTTTTAATTTTTACAAGGGTTAAAGGTATTGCTGCTGTTGTTTGGTATGTTTCGCTTACATATTCAGCAATTTTTTTAATTTCATTTATATCAAGTGTAGTTATTGCTATTCCGTCGCATCCCTTTTCAAGAGTGCTTAAAGCAGTCATTGCATCGTCAAAATTTCCAACTTCTGCTATTATTCCGCTCTTAATTTCCGAAATTAAATTTTCCAAGGGTATAACCTTCCAGTTGCTTGTTTCAACCAAAAAGTAATCGGCAAAATTTTTCATAAATACAACCTCTCTCTCGTCATCCTTATTTTCTATCCTTTTGTAAAATGCCTTTTTCTTATCCAGCCGCTTCAAAATTTCTGCATCCGAGGTAAGCACATAATCGGAGTTTAAATTTTCCGAAAAGACCTTTATTTTGCCTAATTTTCTTATCCTTTCCAGGTCATCTGAATCTGCAATAATTCCGTCAAAATTTTTCTCAATAGCATAAGTGATGTATCTTTTCTTTACTTCCCATTCAATGCCCCTCAAATCAATAAAAATTTGCTTGGTCATTTTAAGTTTGTTAATATTTGGTTAAATTTATGTTAAAATTTAAATTAGAAGACAAAATTTCAAAAGTGCTTCTTACACAAATAAGTCAGTTTTCCCGGATCGCCTGGCACTTCATCAGGAAAATATATTGCATTTATTTCGCTCATATCAACAAAAATATCCTCTCCTTTTTCCTTGCTGCACATATCACACCTGATTTTAATCTCAGGCAAAGAAATTTTCATTCCTATGTCTCCGGGAATGCATCTTTTACTCCGTCTGTCTTTAATGACGCCTTCAATTGCCTTAGATATATCTATCCTTAAACTTCCGAGTTCTTCCCCGAATTCTGAAATAACTGCCAGTCGTGGGGATGCATCTTTAATAATTTTTGTCGTTCCTATCAAACCGAGGTGATTTTTATACAGCCGTTCATTTAAATTTAAATTCAAATCAAATTCTTTTTCCTTTATTGAACCGATATGTGCAATTAAAATATCACAGTCTTTAAATTGTGCCCCAATATCGTTTGTATAACCTGTATCTATTGTCATTCCCAGTTTAAATTTCTTCTTTTTGTCATCTGCATCTATGAGGTCAAATATTAGCCCGACCGAATATTCATCACCCCATAACTCCCTGTGTTTTGCCTTTGTCGGCGAGAGTATAAATCCGTATTGAATACTCAAATCAGCAATAATTCCAGGCTGGATTATATAAATTTTTCTTACTGCCGACTTATCAAGGGACAGCAGGTTTGCAAATTTATTCAGCGATGAGAAATTTAAAAACAGATCAATTTGTTTTTTTTCCTCCTGCGGAAGATTATCATTACGCTCAAAAAGCAAAGTCATTAAAGATTCAAAATCGCTCGTATGGTCAAGGTGGCTATGAGAAATGAATATTGCATCAATGTCCGAAATGTTGAATCCATTTGCGAAAAAATTTTCTATAAAATTAAATCCGGGATCTATAACTATTCCTCGCCCATCCCATGACAAAAAATATCCTCCTCCTTTTCTTCTTTCAATATCAGATGACAACGCGGGAGTGTAAGAATTCCACCTTCTTAAAACAACTATGAAATTTTTATCCTTCGTTATAGTTTTTTTTGCAGAAACAAAATTTTTGAGTTTATCTTCTTTTTCATTAATATATTTAAATAATTTCTCCTTTCTGTCTCTTAAATCCTCAACAATTACATCAATAACATTTTCTTCTGCACTTCTCCCTAATCCTCCATCACTTTTAAGACCTTCAATATTCTTTATCCACCAGTTTGCATCTATTGCCCTATTATAATTTGTCTTTTCATAAAATTCAACCGATTTTCTAAAATAATTAACCGCATCTGCAAAATTTCCTATATTTTTTAATACAACTCCCAGGTCAAAATAGGCATCTGCAAAATTTTTATCTATACTTATACATTTTATAAATTCTTCCTTTGCGGAATTGTAATCATTTAGTTCATTATATATAAATCCTATAACATAGTGGGCAAATAAAAAATTTTCCTCCTTTTTTATCGCTTCTTTTAAAAATTCAATCGCATCTTTTTTCTCTTCGTATATGTTTAGTTTATCTCCTTCCTCTTCTAAAATATATTCGTATGTCTTACACCCGCCATCGTTCGTGTCTTTCAAAAATTTCGTTTTTGAAATCACATCACTTCCGTTATGAGATTTCAAAAATTTCGTTTTTGAAATGCCGCAGGCAATTTCTAAAGTTACTTTCTTTTGTGTTTTATTAAGTTTGAATACGAGCGAGTTGTTGTCTTTTGTGATGTTTATACTTTTATTTTTATTTCCTTTGCTGATTGATGGGACATCATATACTTTTAGCTTACCGTTCTCTTCTTTTAATATATATTTATATGCCTTACCCACTGCTTCTAATGTTACCTTTTTTTCTCTTTTGTTGAGTTTGAATATGATCGAATTTGTTTCCTTTTCAATAGTTATTGTTTCATCATTATCATCTTTTTTGATTGATATATTACTAAGATTGTCTTTAGAATATCCGAATAAAGGAATACTTTTTTCCACCCATTCTATTTTTAACTTGTCTCTTAAAAATTTTATAATATCTTCGTTGTTTTTTGGAATATCATCCCAACAAAACAAATACACATATTCCACCCATTCTATTTTTAACTTGTCTATTAAAAATTTCATGAGTTCTCTATTATTTTCCGGAACATCATCCCACCTAAACAGAAACCTCTCTTTTTTATTGTCCACTCCATGCTTAAGAATGCCATTAAAAAAATCTTCATCCGCTTTCTCGCCGGTATCTATGGCCATCTGAATTCCTTCTGTGCTGAGTTTTTTAATGCCCTCATAGTTCTTTATCTGTAATCCATGTATTATTTTTTTTTCTAATTCAATAAGATCATTGTTTTTAAACGGATTAATTGTCATTTTGGGGAATAAATTTTATAATATGTTTATTTTAAAAAACCATTTAGTTTTCTGATTTGTTATATATTAAAATCCTGAATTTAAAAACACTTATTTGTTTAGCTACTCAAACATAAATTGTCAACAATCACCGATATTAACTCCTCTTTAATATTTTTCTGATTATAACGGATTGCTGTGCTGATTTCTACAACCGTTTAAAGATGTGGCAATCAATTGACTTTGTAACTAATTCTCATATTACCTAAACTTCTTTAATCCCTCAAAAGGGTTTCATAGATTATTGTGCTTTTTTATTGCCTTTGATAGCCATTTTGCCATCGTGTTTTTTCAGGACAATTAACTTATTCAGAGGTAGCTTTGTATGCCTAAATCATAATTTTATGAACATTTTATTGTTAGCCCATCAATTCGTTACAAAAAGAAAAATTTGAATTGTCGGACAGTATGCATAATCTTACACTTATAGAGTTTGCCGGTAACGAAATTTTGGAATGTGTTGTAATTAATTTATTCTCCTTAATTATCGCCTCACATAATTTTACTTATTTATTCATGTTTTTCTTTAACCATGCAAATTTCTGGAGACAGTGATTTATATTCTAAAACTGGCCGCCCCTCAAAACTGACCGGAATAACTCCCAGGTCTATTAATTTATCATTTGCTTTATTTTCATAAGATTCGGGTTTTCTGACATATATCTTTCTTCCCTTTCTTATGCCATCCATGACACCTGACCATGTTCCGCCTGTTTCATTCGATTCCGCCACATAAATTTCTCCTGCCAGACCATATATTACAGAATTCCTTGCCATTGCTAACTCTACACTCCACAGTGCTTTCGGAAAAAATGTGCTTAAGACCAAAACATTTCCTTCAACAATTTGTTTGTAATAGTTTTTAAATCCTGAATAAAAAGTCATTATTCCCTGCGGCAATACGATAAGACCTTTACCTTTATATTTAAGTGCGGAGTCCAATGCCTGTCTGTCTACACCTCTGGCAAATCCGCTTACTACTACTTTGTGTTTTCCTGACGCTAACATTGCAATGTTGTCAGTAAATTTCAATGCGATTTCCGATGCGTCCCTTGAGCCAACAATTGCGACCAAATTTTCTTTTAATAGATTTTTATTTCCTTTCACATAAATAAGAGGTGGGGATTTGGATCCTAAATTTTCTTTTAATGTTTCAGAATATTCCGGAGAATTTATTAGAATTATTTCATATCCCTGTGCAAATAAATCTTCTGCCAGAAAAGAGTATTTTGGTATTTCTTTTTTAACATTTTCTAAATGATCTGTTTCTTTTTTGCTTAATCCGAAATGATCCGACCATTCTTTTGAGGACAAACAAAAGAATTCTGCAATGCTACTTTTTGCATTACGATTAATTTTTGTGAATAGATTGTTAATTTGTTCATAGTTCCATCCCTGTGTGTGGGTTAATGCCATTAGGCTGGGTATTTCCTGTCTATTAATCATGATAAATCACCTCCGATTGTTTTAGCTATTGTTAAAGGAGCTATTTTTACTGCCCCTAATTTAGTAAAATATCTGCCAATTTCTTTTATGGTGTGTCCGCTGTCAAAGATATCATCTGCTATCAAAATTGACTTTCCTTTAATATCCTGAGGGGATTCATACTCAAATGCATCCATTACATTATCTTTTTTTAAAATACTGTTTTGAAAGATCTTTTGTGGTTTTGTAGCCCTTATTTTTTTGAGTTTGTGGGAAATAGGAATCTTTAAGGCATAAGAAATCTTTTCAGCAAAATTTTTAACCAAATCCCCCGACTCTGTAGGAGGAGCATAAACAAGCAAATCAAATTTATCTTTGCCGAATTTTTTTCCGAATGCTTTCAGTGTTTGGCTTAATAAGAAATCCGGAAAATCACCGCCGTTTTCATATTTACATCTATGAATTACCAAGCCGATATTTGAAAATCCATAATATGAAGCTGCGACCCCGTCAACCATATTTGTTCCTTTGGATTCTAGATACAAGTCAGGAAAATAATTATTATTAAATTCTTCAATTTTATTATTCCGGCAATCAGTTAATTTTACACAAGTATATTCTACCCGGTCATTATCGCATTTACC
>MTER01000020.1 GCA_002083985.1 Candidatus Altarchaeales archaeon A3 | reverse complement strand
GAATCGCTGCAATTGAATAATGTTGTATTGCTGTTGCAGGAAAAAATCCTTTTTGTTGCTCCGTTGTATTTTATTTGCATTTCCCATGGATTGAAAGTTAAGATATTTTTGCCATCTTTAAAGAAATCCATCGCCGGCTTTTTAATATCTTTATCTGCAACTAACTTTAAATTTCCCCCTTCAATAATCGGTGGAGCATTTGGATTTCCGTAAACTAATAATAATATAATGGCTATTGCTACAAAAAATACTGCTCCTATTTTTGATAAATTTTTAGACATATTACAAATTATAAACTAAAATTGGAAATATAAATTAACAATTAGAGATTAAAAACAAAAATAGATTAAAATGACAATAACTAAAAATTTTAAAAAAATTATAAAAGGTCTTTATGCTGATAATTTGTATAAAAATTCATTTTATTTGATGCTTTCCAATATTGTTAGCGGATTACTTGGTTTTGTATTTTTAATGATAGCAACTCGCCTTTATTCATCAAACGATATAGGAATATATTCTGTAATGTTTTCTGTAATAAGTTTGATAATATTATTTTCTATGACGGGTGGATTTGGTAATGCATTAATAAAACTTGTTCCTTCTGCATCTTCCTCAGATAAAAATAAACTTGTATTTTCATTTCTCATGATAAGTTGTTTTATGGTATTGATTATGTCATTTATTTTTGTGTCTTTTATAGATGTCTTTTCTTCAAAATTAATTTTCTTAAAAGAAAATTTGTTTTATGGATTTATTTTTATTTTGTTTGCAATTTTTTCTGCCCTATCAGCACTTTTTAACGGAATATTCACGGCATTCAGAAGGACACAATACGTCCTCATAGGAAATGTATCAACAAATATCGGAAAAATTATTTTATTGCCTTTATTTGTTTCTTTTTTATATATGGGAATTTTTTATTCTACCGGAATTGGAACATTATTAGGTATTTTTATCTCTTTTTTTCTTTTATACAAAGCAAGATTAATAATTTTTAAATTGAATATAAATTTTGACATTATAAAGAAAAATTTTAATTATATTCTTATAAACTATTTTTCATCAATCGCTTCCGCGCTTTTCGGTTTGCTGCTCCCAATATTTATTCTTAATATCTTCTCTGCAGAGATGGCAGCATATTTTTTTATTGCATGGGTAATATTTTCAATAATTACTGCGTTTCTTATGTCAACAATAATGTCTTTTTTCATAGAGGGTTCTTATAATATAAACGAAATAAAAAAAAACAGGAATAAAGGACTAAAATCTTCATTGATAATTGCTACAATCAGTATTTTATGTATATTCTTATTTGGAAAATCTGTTCTTTCTTTATTTGGAGAAGCATATTTAAACTCATTAGATTTGTTGTATATCTTTACAATTTCCCTTTACTTTTTTGTAATAAATAAGATGTATTTAGTTGAATTGCTTATAAAAAAGAAAATGAATGAAACAATAATCTTTAATTTTCTGATAACAATACCTGCAATAATATCTGGAACTTTGCTTATGTTCTATTTTGGATTGCTTGGTGTTGGATATGGGTGGTTAATTGGGCAAACGCTTGGAATTGTGTGGATTATTTTTAAAAGAATTATTTGATTCGTCTTCTTTTTCCCTATCTCTCTTTCCAAGATAAAACAAAACTACTTCGAACAATATTGAGCACGGAAAATCCCATAAAATGGCTTTAAAATAATGATTCTTTACAAGATATTTAAAACAATTTATTTTTTTTTTAATATACATTTTTATTTTCTTTTGAAATGAATTTTCGCTTAAAATGGGAGAATAATTATCACTCATTTCCTTTGAAAAGTATCCTCCCGAATAATTTCTAATTAGATTTTTCAGAGAAAATTTGTGAGAATGATAAACTATAGATTTAGGTTCATATATTATTTTATAACCTTTTTGTTTTACCATTTGTGCCCAAAGTTGATCCTCAACTACAGCTACATTAGGATATTTTTTTGGCACTCTTTCATCAAATTTGTATCTGTCCCATACTTTCTTTCTAATACATGCATTTGGGCAGGAAAATAAAACATATGTGCTGCCATTGGAAGGGAACATTTCATAAAGTTGAGAATATTCATATACTTGGTTTAATCCCTTTATTGGAATTTCTTTTCCAAAAACTCCTGCAACATTTGGATCGAAAAAATGTTTTGTAAGATGATAAAGCCAATAATCATTTACTGGTGGACAATGTGCAGACAAATAAACAATCAACTCTCCGTTTGTATGTTCTGTTCCAAAGTTTAATGCATAAGGATATGTAAATTTTTCTGATGTAATCTTTAATATTCTACCCGTAAATTTTTTTGCAATTTCTAATGTATTATCTGTTGAGCCAGAATCTACAATAATTATTTCAAATGTTTTATTTATTTTTTGATATGAAATTTTCTCCAATGTTTTTAATATACTTTTACCTTCATTTTTTGTCCTTATAATTATAGAAATATCTGTCATTCTTTTTTATGTTGACGCTCTTTTTTCGAATCTGTGATAACGGAAAAATCTTTTGAAATTTTATGGCACATTCACAACAATAAAAATAAGGGTGAAATTATTTTGATTTCCCTTCATCTAAAAATTTCTTGATTAATTCACCAGTAAACAACACTTGCTTTTGTATAACTATCCTTCTTGTTTCTAATTCAGTCCTTATTTTTTCTTTCTTACTCCAAACATCGTTAACTTTTGAAATTATGTTTTCATAACTTAAATTTTTAAGATCGCATACATACTCTTCTTGTCCAACCATCTCAAAAATTCCTTGAAATTTGTAACTATAGCTTAAACCAATAGTCGGGACACACATAGAAAGTGCAGCAATATTTGCATGCATATATGTTCCAATGAACATATCACATTTTCCTATTACTCCTTTCAGTTCTTCTGATGTATACTCTCTTTTTTCGATACGATGAATTTTATTTTTATTACTTACCTTGTCAATAATATCCTTCTTCAGTGACTTATTATATTCTAAACCACTATGAGGAATAGTCAAAATACACACATCAAATTCATTACACAAATAATCAATCGTTTTAGCCATAATATTGGTATAGTTTTGGTAAATGGGTAATGGTACATTTCCATCAATTACTAAATTTCGTAATGATAACCCTATTAAAAATTTGGAGGAAGAACTCACACCCTCGTTTTCTAATATCTTTTCCGCTGTGTTTGAAGAACATGGTTCTAGATAGAACGCTGCATCTGGAACTAAAAATATGTTTTTGTTTTTTATTCCCATATTTTGGATATATAACGCGCTGTTTTTTTCTCGGACCATAATTATTTGTATTCTTTCAAGTATAAACTTTGCAATAAACTTAGTAATTGGATTTGTAAAGGGACCTATTGTTTGTGGAAGAAATATTAGTGGTTTATGTAACAAAAAACATATTATGGGATAATAAAAAGTACCAAAGGTTAGATTTATTTTATATCTATCTGTAAAACAATCACCGCCATTTAAATTTATAATATAATCACTTTGTAAAAATAATCGCATTGTGGGATGTAAACAGAATATTTTAAGAAAAAAGATGGGATTGAACTTTTTTGATAAATTATATCCTGTTGCTAAAAACAGAAAAAAAAATATATTTAAATATCTTTTGATTTTAGAAATATGCTTTCTATTACCATCTATGAACATATCATTCTTGTATTTTAGATTATAAAATGTGGTGAGATAATTCAGAATTGGACCTCCGCCATCAAATATTGTAAAATGACAAGTAGGTAATTTTTCTTTCATTATTCGGATGATCCCCATTGTCATTGCACCCCCGCCCCTATTAATAGCAAATATATTCACTCCTAAAATAAGTATTTGTTTTTTTTCCATTTAATTTTTTGGTTTATTTTTAAATAATTTAGATTTTAAAATTAAAATATTATATATAATTGATAAAACAAAATTTTGAATGTTCTTATTTTGGAGTACGAGATATCTAGTTATAAAATACATATACTGGAAATATATTCTATCGAGAATGCTATTCTGATTTGTTTTCCACTTTATACCATTGTGCAAGTAACAATTCTTTTTAGATAAATTTATTAATTTTATGTTGTTACGTTGCAGAATCATCTTTAATACCTTTTCGCCAAAGTCTGTTCTTGAAACTATGATTGACGTCCCGATAGCACCTATATTTTCTTGCACTAAACCCCATGCATCTCCAAAAGAAATATCTGCCAATTCATTAATAATATCTCCTTTCTTTAGGCAAAATAGACAAGTTGGATTTTTAAAAAAAGGAAATATTCCTCCATAATACAATTGGTCATGATGAGATATCTTTACTATTCTATCGGTACACTTTATTTGCATATAACCAGGCCATCCCGCACCCCTATATTTAATACTATTTACTTTTTTCATTTGAATCTTTTTTTTTTTGAGTATAAATTCTGTTCCAAAAAACGATTCTGTGCCGGAACAAAAAAGTCCTAAATGCAAAATTATTTTATTTTGAAGTTTCGGAATTAACATTTCTGCCTTTCTAATTCCCACAATGTGACAAGGCAAGCCAACAACTGCAAATTTTTCATCACTTTTTGATTCTATTATCTTTTTTAACACAATATTTACAGGTACCGGACAATACTTTGATCCAATCGCAGAGATAATTTCTTCTTTTGTTCGGGCAATAAACGGTTCAGGAATTAACGGGTTATCTTTTTTCATTTTGGTCACAATAGCACCATCAATAATTCCTTCATCAAGTGCAGAAATTAAAATCTGCGATACCATTCCACCAGAAGATGCTTCAAATCTTAAATTTTCGTCTGTAGAACAACCCACATAACAATTTATATTGTTTCCGATTATTTTGTCATCTGAGACTTTTCCAAATACAAATTTATTTAATTCGTTAAAATTGGTTATCTCGTTGATTTGTGAACAAAGTTTGCTACAAAGACCACAATTAGTGCATTTTTTCTTATCAATGTTAGGAATATAAAATCCTCTTTCATTTATTTTCATATCTATGGCACCTACAGGACATATACCTGCACATGTTCCACATCCACAACATTTTTGTGTTTTTATAACATATTCAATCGTCATTTTAAGTTGTTCTGAATTTTAAATGGAACTCCTGGTTCTGGATTTACACCAAATATATAAATTTCATTTCGAGTGTCGTTGTATAAGGGGGTAAAATAAATAGGATCATAAAATTTATTTACGGCTTCCCGAGATAGAACCTTAAAATCTTCTTTTGTTATAAGAATTGCTACTGATGAATTCCTCATTTGTTCTATCACGTAATCATATCTTTTAGGCCTGAGTTTGTATTGCGTGAATACCGCCCCTGCCAAACGATATTTGCATGACGAATCATTGGTTGTTAACAGATAATGTATTTTTTTATACGCTTCTATAGAGTTATTCATCATAAATATTTCATTATCGCATTCCGAAGATACACTCGGAAACATACTATGTAATCTATTTGCACGATTGCATATTTCTGTATCTGCAAATGTTGAGTTGTAAAACAAAATCACAGTATTATCAGGCGTATTGTATTTTAATGCATTGGCTGCATCATATTTAGACGGATGCGAACATGAAAGCACACTATTTTTTGAAACGACTTGGTATATTTCATTTAAAGAATTTCCAACTACTGACAGCAGTAAAACAATAACTATAAAAGGTGTAATATAATATCTATTATGTATTGAATGTGATCTTTTTGTAAAAATGATTTGTCCGGTAGCGATTAAACCATAAGCAACAAAATATGCCATAATTGGATGCAAAAAAACAATCAGTCTAAACATCATCTCTATAGGTGAAAAGAGTAAAAAGAAAATGATAGAAACAAGAAATAAAAGTGAAAAATGTTGTGTTTTATTGTAAAAAATTGAATAAATAGATCCAAGAATAAATAATCCGATAACAATTGGCGAGTATAGTGTTTTTAAAAAATTTTTCATCTCCTGAAAACCAGATACGGCCACAACCAAATCTGGAACGTTGTAAGGTGTAAAAAAGAATGAAATATTTAAGATCTCTGTTTCTTGTAAAATAAAAAATGAAAAGACAAATAAAATAACAAAATATACTAAATATTTCGTTATGCGCTGATATTTTTCTATTAAAATTAAACATATGATGTACAATAAGATAAATAAACACGCACAAACGCCCATTGATGTGTGAAAAAATAACAGAGTACACATTAAAGAAAGTAACAAAAACAAAACTTTTCTCTCAATTATATTTTTAAAAGCATATTTTATAATTAATAAAACGAGAACAATAAAAATAGGTAATATTATTCCAATTACGTCTATATCCCCCAAATACTGCAAATACATAAAGCTACTATGAAATGACAAACGAAAGAACCGATCTAAGATTACAAACAAAGATGTGAATACAATAGTAATAAATAAAATATGTTTAATTAAATTTTTGATTTCAAATTCATTGAATATTTTTTTTTGCGTTATTAAATTATGAACAACAAACAACAAATAAGGAAACAACATAAGAATCATGGCTTTCGGAGCAGGATCAAAAAGATATATAGGTATATAAAAATGATGTATCGTAAAGACCCCTATAATGATTGAAATTAAAGATAATATTTTGTTTTTAGATAATTGATAAGAAAATAAGTAGAGTCCAAAGGCGTACACTAAATAAAAAATTAACTGAATAACCCACCAAAATATAAGAGGTTCATCATTCAAGTTAAATATTAGAATATTATTTGCAACCAGAATAGAAAAAGACATCAAATATGAAGGTTGTATCGGTATGAAATTTTTTTCAATTATTTGTTCTGAAAAATAGCTGTGCACAAAATAATCACATCCCATTTGATAAGGATATGGTGAAAAATAGGTAAGAAACAAAAAGCCAACAATACCAATTACTAATGAAAAAAGTATTGTATTACGTCCCCCATATGTTTTTATAAACATTTTTAGATTCCTGTTTTTTTTGTAAAAAACCGCAGGAGTCATCAAAAATAGTATTAAAATTATATAACTTTGTACATAGAATAACCAAAGGTAATTCAAGAAAAGAGCAATTATGACTATTGATATTATTCCAATACACCAACATATAATAAAATTCGAAACTGTACACAAATCCAAATATATTCTTAAAATTTTTTCTATAAAAATTGATGTAGTTTTTCCAACTAAATAAGGAATTATCAAAAATCCTGGCAATGCCAAAAATCCCTTAACAATTTCAGGAATAGGTAAAATATAACACAATCCCCCAACTATTAAAATATATAATAGTGCAATTACATCCATTGTAATTAATTTTTCCTTAAATTTTTTTATATCAAAACTCATTTTCTCATCCAAATTTTAAAAAATTTAACAAAACAGTTAAAGGAGTTAATGAAATGTATAAAAAACCATAAAATACAACAGCAAAAATATTTCCTTTTTTAATCTTTTGATGAAATCTTATCCAAAGATTTCCTCCGATTTTTAAACTTATACGATGTAATCCTAAAATAATAAATGTAATTTGACCATAAAATACAATGTATCTCATTTTCACTTTATATCTAAAATTAAGTTTTGAAACAGATATTTTCAGGACTTACGCAAAAGCAATATAAATTTGGTGGTGATAAACAAGTAAGGATAATTGTTAAACTGATAGAGATAGATTATAGTGATAAATAAAGTACTTGATAGCACCAATATGATTTTCAATT
>MTER01000019.1:4253-12943 GCA_002083985.1 Candidatus Altarchaeales archaeon A3 | reverse complement strand
TTATATATTTTATCATTTTCAAAATCATATAGATTTTGAAAATATCCGAGCAACAGCGAGGTTATCTTCTCACGAGTTATTGAGAAGTTACAAATTTATCTCCCTAAAAATTAGTTTTTTACTTGTTTTATGAAAGTAAAACGCAAAACTTCAGTCATAATAAATTAAATTAACATTACATTATTAAATTGGTGATCATCCTCTTAAATTAGATTAATTAGTGTCCATCCATAAACTCATATTTTTTGTCAATTTGTCGGATAAAATATGACAATTTGTGTGTGAACTCAAAAAAAAAAAATTTTAAAATTTTTTACTTTATAGGTGGACACTAATTAATTTGTGAAGGATATTTTAAAATCTCATGATTTTAAAATAACAGGACTTACGCAAAACAGATACGAATTCTTATTTTTTTAAGTCCTTTTACAAGGTGAATTGCGTAAGGAATAATTATAATTTCAGAAATTTAAAAAAGCTCAATTTGTGAGGTTGTGGAGTATAGAATGGCGTCTTGATGAAGCTAAAAAGGGTCAAATGGTTGTTTTTTTTTGTTGATGCAGCACATTTCGTATTAGCTGCTTTTTTAGGGATATTATGGAGTTTTGAAATGGTGTTTATTCAAGCACCTTCAGGTAGGCAGCGATTCAATGTTCTCGNCGCTAAATGCAGTTACCCATGAACAAACAATGGTTACTAATGATACTTACATTAATGCTCAGAGTTTTTGTGAATTGCTGAATCGTATTTCACAGCTAAACTATAAAATTCCTATATGTTTTAGATAACGCCAGGTATCTAAAGTGTGCACTTGTACAAAATTTAGCAAAATCCCTTAACATAGAGCTACTTTATCTTCCTTCATACTCTCCCAATTTAAATCTTATCGAGCGGCTATGGAAATTTGTTAAAAAGAAGTGTCTTTATTCAAAATATTATCCTTTTGGTGGTTTCAAAAAAGCTATTACGAACTGTCTTGGACAAACAGATACCACTTACAAAGAAGAGCTTGACTCTTTGCTGACATTACGATTTCAGAAATTTAAAAAAGCTCAATCAGTGAAGTTGTGAAGTATACATCATATTCGGACATTTTAAATATATAAATTTCCCCATGCTGATTATAAATTTAAAATGTAACTATTCAGAGGATACAAAAATTTATCTGTAAAAATTTAAAAAAATTTAAAAAAGTCAAAAAATTTACCATTAATTTTTTAGGTGACTAAATAGTTACTTTAAAATAATTATAAATTTAAATTTTAGCAAAAATAAGGTCATGTTTATTGATAAATTTTTACGCTCATTAAATGAATATTTAAATACAATTAAGTAATAATTAATTATTCAGGTAAATTTAAAAATTTAAAATGTATGTCTTTGAATTCGGATTTAATGTTGCGGAATGTTTGAAGGTAAAGCAAAAAGAAAAGGGAACAAACGGAAGAAACATTGAAAAAGGAGAAATTTTATTAAAGAAATTTCCAGACGGTGAGTTCTATGCAAGAGTAATCAGCAATATTGAAAACGAGGATTGTGTTGTTGTCCAAAGTATTTATAACAATGATGAATTTGTTAAAACAATTCTGATATTGGATGCTGTCCAAAGGAGTAAAGCAAAAAGTATAAATTTAGTAATTCCTTATCTGACCTATATGAGACAGGATAAAGTTTTTCTCAAAGGGGAGGCGTTAAGTGCAGAAGTAATATTAAAAATTTTGAAAGGTTATGCCGATAAAATTTTTCTGGTAAATTCGCACATATTCAGAAACATTGGCGAATTTGAATATGCAGGGATTAAAATTTACAACATAGATGCATTTGCAGAAATTGCAAAATATTTCAAAGATTTGTATTTGTTTAGCTGGGACGATGTTCCGGGAAATAATACAGAATTCTTAAAATTTTTAAAAGATAGCATAAAAATAGAATGGGTGGAGAATGCGGTAATCAATAAAAGTGAATATAATGAAACGATAGATGTTATTGATAAGAACTGTAGTTCTAACTTAATTACTTTTAAACTTAACAAAGTAGAAAAGAAGGTGATTTTAAATATCTTAAATGAGAATATGTCCGAATATATTTTAAAAGAAGAAAACGGAAAGTTAAACATATATACCTTTCCAAAATTAAAAAATCCCAAAGTTATATCTCCTGATAAGGGAGCAATAGATGTAGCAGAAAAATGTGCAAAAATTTTAGATTGCGAAAGTGATTATCTTAACAAAAAAAGAGATACTGTAACTGGAAAGGTCTTAATAGAAGAAAAGGACTTAAAAATTAAAGGAAAGGATGTTTTAATAACAGACGACATAATTGCAAGCGGGGGAACTATGATTGAAGCATTAAAGATCATAAAAGAGCAAAAGCCCGCAAGTATAAATTTAGCATGCGTTCACGGTGTATTTTGCAATAATGAAAATTTTTTAATGTTAAGGACACTTGCCGATGAACTCGTTGCAACAAATTCAATTCCAAATAAAGCAGGCAAGATTGATTTAAGTGATTTAATTGCAGAAGAGTTAATAAAAAATAAAACAATAAAAATTTAAATTTCCAGAATTTTCTCTGTGAGGTTTTGCGTTTTAAGCAGGTCATGAATTGTGCTGTTTAGAGTTTTTAAATTATTACATCTTATTTTTGTAGTTAGCATGCCTTTATCTTCGTCATAAAATGTAGAAATATCCAAATGTTCTAAATGCAGATTGTCAAAATTTACGATTTTACTTAAAACATCGCCTTTTAAAATATCTTCAATCTCTGAATAAATTTCAGCGTAATGCATATTTTTATAGTAAATTTACTATTTCAAAAAAAATCAGTGAAAAAAGATTGTTCACAAATTAAAATTTAAAAAATAAAAAATATAAAAGGCGGTGTGAAAAAATTATTCTCCCGCATCAGACCTCATATATCATCTTTTCAGGTTCGTATTTCCAGTTTGATGGCAAGACCTTTTCCCTTATGTAGTATTTGGCAAGCCGGTTGACCTTTGACTCTATCCTCAGCAAACTTCTTTTGTTATGAATATCTCTTTTATGAATTCCCAAATGCTTTCTTAACATTACTGCTTTTCTCATCAAAGTATAAATATCTTCGGGAACATCTGACCTGACATTATTTTCCTTTAAGACCTTTCCTAACTTCTTTCCGAAGAATTCCCTTGATGATGGAATTCCATATATATCTCTTAATTTATGTCCTATATTGCTCGGCATTTCTCCGGATTTTTTCCATCCGGTAATCAAATCACTTATTCTTTTCTCCTCGTAATTTTCACTATCCATAAGTATCCATGGAGACATTCCAAACTTAACTACTTTTTTTGAGGATGATTTTCCCTTTCTTTTTGAATGCATATGTGCCATTTTATCATGAATTTAAAATTTAAGTATAGAAAATTTAAATGTTGTTTATCTGTATGATTTTTGTCTTTTATGCCTCGGACCTTTATTACTCTGACTTGGTTTATGCTCTTCTGTCTGTCGGACATCATTTACAATCAGTCGTCTGTCATAGTCAATATACTTTTTCAGCAGGACCTCATTTTTAGTATAATCAATCAATGCCCTTGCAATTGCTGACCGTATTGCATCACTTCTTCCTGAGACGCCTCCGCCATAAACATTAACAGATATGTTAATTTTACTTAAATCTACTAAACCGTCAGCAAGTAAAACCGGCTCTTTTATATAGTCCCTTAACAGTTCCGGCTGGTAAATATCCAATGAAGATGAATTTACCATTATTTTCCCGCTTCCTTTTTCTGCATGCGCCCTTGCAACAGATGTTTTTCTTTTTGATGATATTACAACCATTTTTAACAAATATTTATTTTTTAATATTTTGTTTATTTCTTTTCAGTATAACCCATCTTTTTACAAAATTCAGATACATATACATATTTCCTCAAAGGTTTTTTTTGTAAATTTTTACCTGAAATTTCATCAATATTTGCCTGATTAAAACTTTTATCAAATTTTTCTATCTCTTTTTGCGGAACGCCCATAAATACAATTACTTCTTTAAAGGCAGCCCTGCCTCTTGGTCCGTATCTGTTCTTATTGTAAGGCAGCATTCCTCTTATAACACTTCTGACAAAGTTATCCGGTTGTTTCATCATAAAAGGGCCTTTTTTCGGATTCCCCCAATTTCTTATACCTAGTCTTAGACTAACCTCCGTCTGTATACCTGTCTTTGTTCCTGAAATCAGTGCCTTTTCGGCATTAACTACTACCACTCTATCCCCTCGCAATGCTCTTTTTGCTACAAAAGATGCCATCCTGCCAAGAATCTGCCCTTCAGCATTTACTATCATTTTATTAACCTATTATTTTAACATTAGTTCCTTTTGGATTTTCATTAAATAATTCATAAATAGACATTAATCGCACATTGTTATTTGTTGCTTTTTGCTTCATACCTTCTGAAAACTCAAATGCAGCGATTGTAACTTTATGTGAAATTTCTCCCTGTCCAAGTACTTTTCCCGGCACAACAATAACGTCTCCTTCATTAGAATATTTATTTATTTTCCATAAATTTACTGTTCGTGCATTCTTTCTTGATCTTGATAATTCCTTAATTACCGCATTCCAGATTCCGTAATCCTTGTCAGCATTAAAATTTTTTAAATCCTCTATAAGTTTAATTCTTAACGGATTTGGATTTTTAAATGTTCTTGCCATTTTAAATTTGATTGTATAATTAAATTTTGTAGTTATTAAATTTATTTTGCATATTTGTTAATTATTTTGTATTTGCTGAAACATAGTTCTTAAATTTCCTGTTTTCTTTAATTAATTCATCACATGCTGCATTTATTAAGCCATCAGCATCCATCTGTCCATATGACTCTATGAAAAAATTAAATTTATCATTTTCGTTTTCATCGGCCTCATAACTTGCTAATCCACCTTGCCATTTTGCATGTTCCCTTCCCTTTCCAAGTTGCAGAGTGCATTCAAGTTTTATTTCCTGTCCTTTTGAGAGTTTTACTATTGGAATATTGTCATAAACAGGAACAATGTCAGGATTACTTGATTTTAAGTCAGAGGTATAAACCGTTTTTAGTTCATTTGAGTTATTACATTCAACTTCTAATAAAAGAGTTGTATCAACAAAATTTAAGTCCGTTTTAAGGGGTATTAAACCCAGCCGGTGAGCGAGTATTTCATCTGCCAGTGCAGATGAGTTCTTATCAATTGTCACCTTTTCAATTGCAGCTATCGGGACATTTGTGATTATTGCTCTTCTAATAGCATTTGCCATTGCAATATTAATTCCTTTTATCGTAAAAGATACAATATTATTTTTCTTTTTAAAATTCGTTATTTCCATTTTATTTTTAACATTTATTTTTTTCTTTTTGTCTTTTTTGGCATACATCCTCCATGAGCAATAGGCGTATGATCTGAAATTTTACCTATTGGAAAATTCAGTCGCACAAGTTGTTTTATTGCAGCCTGTGCTGCTTTGCCGGGAAACCATGGGCCAGTATGTCCACCGGGACCACGAACCACAACATCAACACCTGTAATACCTTTTTCTTTCAGGATTTCTACTATTTTTCCCATCGCTTTCATTGCCGCATAAGGTGTCGGTTTATCTTTATCCGCAGTAACCATTTGTTTTCCATATTTTGTAACAATTGTTTCCGAATTACTTAAATCAGTAACCTGGTAGATGGCGTTATTCGGTGATGAGTAAATGTGTAAAATGCCCCAAAGACCCTTTTTCTCTGAACCGCCAATACTTTCAATCTTTTTTTCACTTGGTTTTACTTCTACCTTAACCTCCTGGGGAGATGCAGATATATTTTCCGTATTTTGTTTATTTTCGCCTGTAATCTGTTCTTTCGTAGTTCCTTCTACTGAAACTTTTACAGGATTTTCCGCCGTAATCTTAGATTCCTTGTCGGCATTAATATCTTCTGACATTTTGGTCGTTTATATTCTTAAGTTGTATATTTTTATATTTAATTTTTATGTTGCTTGTGTTTTTTATTTCTTTGAACCCGCACTTTGCTTAGAGTCCTTGCCTGAATTATCAGATTGTTTTTTTGAATTACCAAATTGCTTTCTTGAATCTACTTTTTTAATATGTTTTCTATTCGGACCTCTTCGTTCGGATCTTTTTTTATAAGAATGTGCAGCAAATGTCTCTTTTACACCCTCTTCTTTTGTTTGCGTTTCGGCTGTTTTCGGATTTACAATTATAAGACCGCATGTTATCTTACTTTCCTCACTACTACTTACAATATATCCCGGCACATTTACTACTTTATTATCTATACTTATGTGTCTATGTACTATTAAATGTCTTGCCTGTTTTATGGTTCTTACCAGCCCTTTTCTAAAAACAACAGTTTGCAATCTTCTTTCAAACATATCATTCGGAGATATTTCAAAAACACTTTCAAGTGTTTTTTCTTTTAAACAACCTATGTTCATAACCGGATTTAGAAGTTCATCAATTCCTTTTGAATCCCTGTTTATAATAAGGTGTCTTGCCAGTTCTCTCCATCTGCTTAATTTAAAGAGAACTTTCCAGATTTCTTTATGATTTTTGAGTCCGTACCGGTTTATAATTTCCGCTTCACTGTTAATCCTTTCCCCGCGCCACATATGCCGAGGAGTGGAATATTTTTTATCAAATTTTTTAATACCCATTTTAAAGTTAATCAAAATAATTAAAATATTATTTATTTTTTTGCGGTTTTACCTGCAGGTGCTGATTTTTTCTCCGCCTCTCCTTTTGCTCCAGCTTTTGCAGGTGCTGATTTTTTCTTAACTACTCCGACACTCTTACCTTTTCTAAAAGATGTTCTTGTTCTTTGTCCTCTGACAGGTTGTCCCTGCGTATGTCTAATTCCTTTATAGGTCTTTGTTTTCTGCATAAATTCTATATCGTTTTTCACTGCTATTTCCAGATCAGTTCCGACAGGATGTAAATTTGTTCCTGTAAATTGATCATTTTGATGATTTAGCATCCATGAAGGCACAATAGCAATTACATTTTTAAGGTCTGTTTCCAGATGTGAAATTTCATCGTCAGTCAGATCGGCAAGTAATTTATCCCTCATATTTAAATTTTTTGACAATATTGATGCAATTCTATAACCAATACCTTTAATATCTCTTATTGCAGCGCTTACCTTCTTGTCCCCATTCAGAGTATATTCCAGCAATCTGACAATTCTATGTGTTTGGGCCTTACTTACTACTTTATCTTCGGTTTTGATATCTTTCTTTTCCTTTCCTTTTTTATCCTTTCCCGTTGCAGATTCTTTAGATACTTTTTCTTCTTTTCCTCCCTTTTCCTGCCCCGAAGCAGCAGGCACTTTCTTTTCCTTCCCTCCCTCTTCTTTCTTTTCCGTAACCATCCTTATTTTTATTTATTTGGTTGTGTTTGTAGATTTATAATTATTAATTTAAATATTAGGAGTAGATATAAATAAATTTAGAAATTTTCTCAAATTCAGACCTTTTCATTTTCCTTTTTTGATTTTTCTATTAATTCATAAGACCTCCTAAAAACCCCTGTAAGTGTGTTGCATTCCCTTCCAGAGATAAACGCCCTTCCAGTAACTATTTTAAATGTTTTTGTTATAAGCCGCGTTCTAAAATCCCCAAGAGCAAACACATTAACTAATCCAGTGAATTTTTCAAGCATAACATCTTTTTCGGTCTTATCTGCGAGCTTCATCTTTTTCAGATTTATCCGCCTTAAATTTTTCTCCCTTATAAGTTCATAAAGAATAATCGCGACAGAATGGGATAAATTTAATGATTCATAATTTTTATCCGTAGGAATTGTAACAAGAACATCACATTTTTCTATTTCCTTATCAAGCAATCCGCAGTTCTCTCTTCCGAATACAAGTCCGATTCTTCCAGTAACTTTAATCGCATCTCCGATTTTAGCGGAATAAATTGGTGTCCTGATAAAATTTTTATCTCCTGCAATCTTGGCACTCGTTCCGATTAACACATCAAAATTTTCTGCCATTTCATCAAAGGACTTATAAATTTTTGCATTTTGGACTATTTCTTTTGCATGAGCGGCAAACTTCATTGCCTCAATTCCAGTTAACGGCGGATTTACTATCACCAAATTTTTAAATCCGAAGTTCATCATAACTCTTGCAACTGAGCCGATATTTCCCCCATAAATTGGTTCGACCAAAATAACTGAAAAATTTTCCATTTATTTATTTATTTACTTTTATTTTAGATTTTATTTTTTATTTTCGTAACTATTCAATAACTCAAAAAATCACAAGGTAAATTTTTGATTTTTTGAAATTTTCATAAATAAATTTTTGCACCCTCTGAACAGTTACTTATTTTCAATAATAAATTTAATGTTCAATTACAAATTTTTAAATCTATTTTAATAAATCTACAATAAATATATTTTAATAATTAATAAATCTATTTTAAGATGGCTTATAGTCATACAAAGAAGGTTGGAAGAGCGGGCAGATTTGGCGCAAGAATAGGAAAAAGAACAAGGGCAGATATAAATGCAATTGAAGATGCCAGCAAGGTAAAGCACGAATGTCCGACATGTGGGAAGAAAAAGGTTGTGAGATTGGAAGCAGGTATATGGGCATGTAAAGGATGTAAAGCAAAATTTGCTGGAGGGGCTTATGTTCCACAGGTTGTAAAAAAACAATCTTAATC
>MTER01000019.1:0-4200 GCA_002083985.1 Candidatus Altarchaeales archaeon A3 | reverse complement strand
AATGAAAGTAATTATGAAGAAATAAAGCGAAATAGGATGAAATGTACGAAATGTAAAACAAGAGGCTCGGATACATGGTTTAAAAAGAGGCCTCCTATTTCAAAGACAATTTTAGCAAGATAAAATTTTATTGGGCTATACAACCTCACAAATTGAGCTTTTTTAAATTTCTGAAATTATAATTATTTTAAAATCAGGATATTTTAAAATATCCCATCTATTTTCAAAATCATAAAGATTTTTGAAAGACACTAACGAAATGCGTATAAGTGGAGTTATTTTCAAAACGCAGAGTTTTGAAAATATCCGAGCGTAAGCGAGGTTATGTTTCATTTAATAAAAATGCAATTTCTATAGTTGTGCAGTACAAAATAGATTTAAACTATAAAAACAATTAAAATATAAAAGTATGTGATAAGGTGAATAGAAAAGGAAAATTTATCGTTTTAGAAGGAATTGATGGAAGCGGATTAAGCACACAATGTTTCATGTTAAAGGAATATTTAACAAAGAATACATCTGCAAAAATTTTGCTTACAAAAGAACCTACAGAAGGACCAATTGGGGAGATTATAAGAGATACCTTAAGAAAGCAGAGAAAATTTGATGACACAACATTATCATTGTTGTTTGCTGCCGACAGAACCGACCATTTATCAAATATAAAATTTGAGGACTATGATTATGTCATTTCCGACAGATATTATATTTCCAATTTTGCCTACCAGCAATCACAGACAATTAATTTAGATTTTCTTGTTGAAATAAATAAGTATGCAAGAAAGCCGGATTTTGTAATATTTTTAGATGTCAAACCAGAAACATGCATTGAAAGAATTACAAGCAAGAGAAAGAATCCAGAACTTTATGAAAATATTGAACAGTTAAAAGCGATAAAGAGAAAATATACAAAAATTTTAAAAAACATGCAGTCTGAAAATAATCTTGTATTTGTATCCATTAAAGGAGATAAATCTATGGAAAAAGTTAATAAAGACATAATTGATGCTTTAACTATTGCGAATATATTAGAAATTGTACAATAACAAGTGCTTTTCAAGCATATTCCCGACAGCAATTTTTGAAACATATTCCGAACTTGCTCAATAGGAAGTGGTATTTTCCGACGCTTTTTTGACAATAATATCTGATAATCTTGCCATTTTACGTTCTTCCGAAAATATGTCCTTCAGATAATCAAGGAAATTATAGTGAAATTTTGTATCCTCTCAAAATTTCAGGGTATTTTAAAAACTATTTATTACCAAGCATAATATGATTTTTAGTGGTAAATTGATGTAATCTGGCGACCCACCTATTTCAATACATCTGTTTTATGGGGTAGGAAACTTTTGCCTTTAAGTTAATTTTTTAATCATAATTCTTTAAGATATTTTTAAATTTTACTTATAAATGATCACAGTTTTGCGACTCGGACATCGTTTTGAAAGAGACAAACGGATTTCAACACATATATGCTTAACTGCCCGTGCATTCGGAGCGGATGAAGTTGTTTTTGATGTCAGGGATGAAAGAATAGAGGAAAGCGTTAAGCGGATTACTAATGAATGGGGTGGAAATTTTAAGGTAAATTTTACGGAAAATTATAATGACTTTATAAAAAATTTTGACGGCATAAAGGTTCATTTAACTATGTACGGATTGCAGGTTAATGACATTATCAGGGAAATTTCAGATAAAGTAAATGAAAGTAAAAATATGTTAATAATCGTTGGGGGTCAAAAGGTTGAATCGGATGTATATTTTATTACAGATTATAATGTTGCTGTCGGAAATCAGCCACACAGTGAGGTTGCAGCATTGGCGGTCTTTATGGATAAATTTTTTAACGGAAAAGGGATTGAAAGGAAATTTAACGGAAAAATTGAGGTTGTTCCAAAAGCAAGGGGAAAAGATGTTGTAAGGAAAGGAAAAGATGACTGAAATTTAATAAATGAAAATTTTGAATAAATTTATGCAATCATCCCGAGTAGTCCGCTCTTTGGTTCAAATATTCGTCCCTCTTTCTTCGCATTTTCTATAAAATTTTTTGCATCCTTTTCATCAATTCCCTGTTCTTTTGCTACTTTAATAACATCTTCCATATTACAATTCATCTTTCCATTGTCTGTAAGATTTTCTATGATATCTGACATTACTCTTATTTTATCTCTTTTTTCTTTAGGGCCGTGTGTTATTATATCAACATCTATTTTTCCAGTTGTTTTATCTCTTGCAATAAGATTCATTGAATATGTCGTCAGACGGATTGCTCTATCAACATCCTCATTTTCAACAACACCTTTCAGTCGCATTTTAGCACTTGCACAACTTAGTCGTATTAAGCCCTCAAGTTGTCTTGCAGTAATTTGTACAGTATCTCCGCCACTTTCCCGTCTTAATCTCAAATAAAATTCTTCTATTTTCTTTTGCGCTGTCTCTCCTAATACAGGGATTATATTTTTTCTTGCGTAAGCGATGTATTTTCTTATAAACTCAACATCAATTTTTGGGATGAGTAGTTCCTCTTTCTTTCCAGTATATGCCATAATTACATATCTTGCAATACCCTGATCTTGTGTGGCATCCATAATATCCCTGAGGGGGAAAATCAAATCAAATCTGCTTAACAGCGTTGGAGGAATATTAAACTGATCAGAAATTGCTTTTTCACCTGAAAATCTTCCGAATTTGGGATTTGCAGCTGCAAGCACGCAGGTCTCGGATTTAAATTTTGCGATGATGCCTGCCTTAGCTATTGATATAGTCTGCTGTTCTAATGCTTCATGCATTGCTGCACGATCGTCACTTTCCATTTTGTCAAATTCATCAATACATGCTAATCCACCGCTTGCCAATACCAGCGCCCCTGCTTTCAGTACCCATGCACCTTCTGCAAATTCATCCTTTTCTGCAGTTGCCGTAAGCCCTGCTGCTGATGTACCTTTCCCGCTGACATAAATACTTTTTGGTGCAATATTGCTCGCACCTGTCAGCAATTTTGACTTTGCAACCCCCGGATCACCAATCAGCAACAAATGCGTTTCTCCCCTTGTTTTTGTTTTATCAGGAAGTTCAAATTTACTCCCTCCAAATAACTGTAATGCCATCGCCTCTTTAATTTCTTTATACCCATATATTGTCGGAGCGATAGAATCGGTAAATTTTTTGGCAATATCCGGCGACTCCGCAAATTCTTTTATTTTTTTAATATCGTCTTCTGATAAATCAACTTCTGTAAATTCCCTGTCAACGACATTAAGATTATTTGCATCAATAAATTTCCTGTAAACTGCATCGTTTATATCTTTTGGAGGGATTAATTTCATCACCCCTGTCACATTTATTATATTTCCGGGCAGTACTTTTCCGGTTAAATCATCCGTCAGCCAGATTTCTATCTTTCTGGCTTCCTCACCTCCTCTAAGCAGTTCTAACGGCTCCTGAATTTCCAGTCGCTGAATATCTATAAATTTACTTTCTTCCGGCAGCAATTTAAATCTGACCATTTTTTTGCAGTCATCACATACGGAAGGGACGATTAAATTGCGGGTTTTTTCCTGCTCAATTTCTTTTCTTTTCCCGCAGAGCGGACATTGAAAAACGCCTACATAAACCTTTGGAAGAACATCACTTACTCTTGTAATAACTCCATCTACACTAAAAAATTTATTTATATTTTCGCTTGTTACATCTCTTATTTTTATAGAAAAACCCTTTGGCAAATTAAAACGAACATGAAACTTTACTTCACCTTCAAAATTTACCGGAATGTTTTGTGTATTAACCACATCCTCAAATATTTTTATTACTTTATCCGGAAAGTCAATCAGTTCATCGCATAGTTCGGCATTAAATTTAACTAATTCGGAGTAATCTATGGGCAGTGACTTCTTTTTCGGATAGTCCTTTGCAACCTCTAAAAGAGCATCCTTTTTCTGTGCAATAAATTTCTCCGCTAACGACTTTATTTTGTCTTCTGACATACTCTCTCCGGAATTAGTTAAACCTTCTGCCTCTGCAAAATCATCTTCTGCAAATTCATCACCGGTATTGCCTGCATTGTGCTTAATATCCTCATTATTTTTATTTGTCTTGCTCATATCAAATTTTATCAAATTTTACATATTAATTAAATTTTCTTATTTTAATTTTAAGAAATATTGATTTTCACAATTCAATAAATTTTATCAAAATTTT
>MTER01000018.1 GCA_002083985.1 Candidatus Altarchaeales archaeon A3 | reverse complement strand
GGGACAATTTCCTTGCTTTCTTACATATCAATAATAGAAATATCGGAAAAATCAGATATTATTTGCTTTGAAGAACCCGAAAATTTTATTCATGCAAGATTGCTTGAATTTTTGATTGATTTATTTAAAGAATCAGATGCACAGATAATATTAACAACACATTCACTACCACTTATTGATTTATGCAGTCCGGAAGATATAATAATTGTTGAAAAGGAGAAAGGAAAAACAAAAGCAAGAAGAATTCAAAATAGAGAAGAATTCAAAAAATTTTTGGACGAAAATGGACTAACATTAGGTGAAGTTTATTATAGTTCCGAACTAAAAGATGAATAAAATAGGAATTATTGTTGAGGGGGAGAGTGATAAAGAAATTTTGAAGGTAATTATTGGCAAGATTGATGATGTTAATAAAGTAGAAGAGAACTTTAGGTTTTCAATAGCAGGTAGTAAAACAAAATTGTTTAAAGAATTAGAGCAACTACATATAAATGAGTTAGTCAGGCAAAGGCATTGTAACAAAATAATAGTTCTTTGCGATTACGATAATTCTTCTGAAGCAAACGCAGAAAAATTGCGAGACACGATAGAGAAAATAAGGGAAAGAAGAAAGGATGTACTTATTGAGTTATGTTTTGCAATACAGGAAATAGAATCGTGGCTTCCCGGATGTTATGAAGAAGCATTGAAAGAAGCACCAAACGAATAACCAGATAATATAAAAGACCCTGTTGCATTACTAAAAAAATATGTAAAAAAGGAACGAAAAAATGATTTTAAGTATTATAATAAAATTTCAGACGGGAAAAGAATAGCACAGAATAATGAATTAAAACATTTTCAACATTCCACGGGTTTCAAAAGATTTGAAAAAATTTTACAAAAATTTAACAATCCCTAATTTTACACCAATCAAAAATTTAAATTTTTCCTGCATTCATTATCGCCTTTTCCAAAGCATTTTTATGAATTTCCGCCGCCTTATGAATAGCACTATCCGGACCTCCTTTTCCTTTACACTCATATTGCGCTAGCAAGCCAACTTTATTTAATGCCTCTTCGGGAGTTTCATCTTTAAATTTTTCGGCGATAATAAATGCCGCCCCGCAGGGAGATGATTTCAAGACATCTATGCCTTTTATTTTGCCTTCGTTTATTCTTACTTTGAATTCAGGTATTCCAAATTTTTCAGTTATATTGACCGCACAAAAACAATCGGCACAAATTACATTCTTTAAATTGCACATTGATGTAGTAATAACTTTTCCCGCATTTTTTAACAGAAAAGGTATGTCGGGATGTTTCGTATAATCAAGAACAACATCTGCTGAAAAAACAAAGTCAGGAATTTTAATTTCAGAAAAATCATCAATTATTTCAGGTAAATTTTTAGGAATCCACTGCCCGCTCAATTTTACATCTTTGCCATTTGCTCCCCTTATGAATTCTTCCGCACATCGCGAATTCCCGATAATTGCAATTTTAAGCATATCTACTTATTCATTGCCTCATTTATTTTTCTTTTTCTTGCAACTCTGTAATATAATATCGCCCCGAATCCGAATCCGAAAAACAAGCCAATTGCATTTAAACTCATCACTCTAATAAAATCACTACTTAAATGTTCAAAATTTAACACAAAAACAACAACAATTCCAATAATACCTGTAATTCCTCCGAATATTAAACATTCCTTAAATTCTTTTATAAAATAGCCAATTCCCATACCTGTTAAAAATAAAAAAACAGGTAACAATGATAAAAAAATTTTATCAAAATATTCAAGAGGTATAAAAAAAAGGTATGCTGCAATATATGAAACAAATCCCGCAGCAATTCCGGTAAGTCCTCTATTCGTATTCATAATAATCGAATTTTAAACGAGCGTAATTACCTACTGTGCTGACTTCTTATTAATTTTAGGCGCTTATCTAGTTTATGTTTTCGCATCTTTTGCTTTTTTCTTTTTTTTCCGCATGGCATTTTTTAAACAAAATTAAAATTAAATGATGAATTTTTATTTATCTATTTGTTTTCCAGTATCATTCTGATACCTTTTACAGGGCACTCTTCCGCACAAATTCCACACCCTTTACAGTAATCATAATCAATGATTGCTGTATCTTTAATCTGAATAATTCCTTCGGGGCAAAATGTAGCACACAACCCGCATTTCGTACACTTCTCAACAACCGGCTTTGAAACCCTCCACGAAGATGTTTTATTCAGGACACTATTTCCAGCATCTTCTATTGTCGCTCCTAAGTTATATTTCATATTATGCTACCTTTATTTTATTGCCTGTATTATATTTCTTATTATATTGCTACAAATATGTTGCTATAAAATCCGTTATTATTTTATGCCTTAATTACAACATATTGTCCAATAGCATTCACCATACTGTAAGGAATAACAAACCTTCCTTTATCATCCTTTGGAAATGTTACCTTTGTATTTACATCGGGAATTATGACCAAAGCAGCAAGTTTCCCGCTTGTTTCTATTTCAATGTCATATACCTGCCCGACCGGATCTCCGTTTGTTGTTACGGCCTTCCTGTTTCCTATTTGTTTTCCTATTTCATAATTTGTCATTTTGATACATTAAATTTTTTTTAAATTATCTTTAAATTTATCCTAATTTAATTAAACTCCTTCAATTCTCGGAGCCAAATAATATTTTATACTTCCGGTGCCAATACTATACTCTATTACCATTGGCGAATTTGTCTTAAGTTTTAAAGAGATAATTGTGTCGGCATCCACCGCTGTGATTAAATTTTTTAAATATTCTATTGAAAATGTTGCTTTTGCGTCTTCCTTCACATTCTTCTCTATTAAATTTTCATCTGAAATTTCTATCTTTACTTCGGACACATCTCCTTCCGCAGAAAGTAAAACCCCTTTGTCATTAATTTCAATTGCTATTTTTGAACTAACCATTTCTATATCTTTCACATGGTCGGCGAATAAATTTCCGGCAATTTTAATCTCATCAACTGTTTCTATCTTTGGCTCTCTTGACGGTGTAGATGTTTCAAGAATGCCCAGTTCATAAGTTCTCGTTGTTTTTCCTTTAAATTTAATCTCTGCTTTTTTGTCAATTTTTAATTCAATAGTATCATCCGCTCGCGATCTTTTCATCAGTTTTGAAAGTTCCAGAAAATTTATTCCTACAACCAAATCCTTGTCACCTTCAAGAGTATACTCCTCAAACATGGTTTTTGGCATGTTTAATATCCCCATTGCTATCTGAGACGGGTCTATTACCTTTACAGCAATACTATCTGACGATATGTTTAAAGTTCCTTCATCAACAAGAACCGATATAGATTCTATTGCCTTTTTTAATTCCTTTACCTTTGATATTTTTGAGGTGAACATTTTAAATTTATTTTATTATTTTATTGTTTATTAATTTGTTTGCTTTGTTATTTTAAATTTTATTTGCTTTATAAATTACAATTTTTGCTTTAATAAATTATATTTACTTTTAATTATTTCTTATTAATTATTTCTGCTTATCAATTTTTAATTTAGTGATTAACTGTTCTCTAAATTTATCTACATCATCATCTTCATTTTGAATTATTAAATCACTTAACGCAATAACATTTCCCAGACCCCAGCTTAGTTCATTTATATCTCTCCTGATGAATCCCTCATAAGTTAAATTGTCATCCGTTCGCATTCTCTTTACGAATCTTTCGTATCTTTTTTTAGGCGATGCGTGAATTGCTATCAGCGTAACATCATAAAATTTTCCAAATTCTTCAATCTCTTCATAATTTCTTATGCCGTCAACGATGCAAATTTCTGCATTTTGTATTTTTTTTAGTTCAGGTATGCAAATTTTTGCCACATAACATTTGTCTTTTTTTCTTATATCAGTACTATACTCTCTCATATCCTCGCTTATATTTTTTTCTTTCATCTCTTTCCTTATCGCATCTCCCATGCTGACAACAGAAAATTTACTTCTTAAAAAATTTATTGCGGTTGTTTTCCCTGCACAAGGCATCCCTGTTATGCAAAGGATTTTCATAAGGTATGGCAAATTTTACTTTCTCTCATCCTTTTGCTTGCTCGGTCTCATCTTTTTGCTTGCTCCGAAACCACATGATGCGCACACCTTTTTCACATGATGAAATGAAAATTTCCCGCATCGCGGACATAAAATATGAGTATGTCCTTTATTATGCTTTCCAAAACTGGGCGTTCCCTTACTCATTTTTGTTTTATTATTTATCTGCTATTATTTATCTATTATTTGCCAATTATTATTTACCTTTTACATTACCATAATTATCATATCTCCCCTTATAAAAATTTGTTCCAGTCGTTTTTCAACCATATTTCCATCCATGTCTTTGTCTTTAAAACGCGCATTTGCCAGCACAATATTTACATGCATATCAAATGCCTTCAATGTTCCCGAAATTTCAAGTCCGTTTTTGGTCTTCACAATTACTTCCTTTTCCAGCACATCTCCCAATGCGTCTAATGGTTTCATTTTAGTTTATATTATTAAGTTCTCTGATTTATTATTTTTATTGTTAATTTATTGTTGATTAGATAATTAGGAATAGTAATTACGAATAAGGATAATAAATTTATAATAATTCTTATATAATCTAGACTTAGGCAAAAGCAATACAAATTTTTGGTTTTAAATTCTTTTTTACAAGATGAACTGCGTAAGTCATAATAATTTAATTTTTAATATTTTATATTTTATATTATAATTCATAATTAATAATGAAATAATTTTAACAAAAATAATAAAATAAAAAATTTAACAAAATCCGACGAAAATGAATCTTGAAGTAAACGAAAAAGCATACAATCTGCTTGATACGATTGAAACAGAAAGAAAAATTATAAAGGTAGAAAGTAGTGAAAACAGCAGTGCAGGCGGAGAGGTAATTGTGCTTGATATGGGTGTTACCGACAAGACAAAAGATGCGGGCAATAATGTTAAATTTGGAATAATGACAGCAGAGGCCGCAATGGGAGGTCTTGGAAAAATTTCTATTAAAGATAACAAAATTTATGTCTCGATTCCTGAACATCCTTCAATTGCGACGCTTTCCTGTCAGATGGCAGGATGGCGACTTAAGATAGGAAATGAAATACTGATTGGTTCGGGCCCTGCAAAAATAGCCGCAATAGTTCCAAAAGATACAATTAATCGTATAGGTTATTTTGAAAGCCCGGAAAAAGCAGCACTTCTTTTGGAAACAAATATCATGCCAAACGAAGAAACAGCAAAAAAAATTCTGGAAAAAACAAAGGCAAAAAAGGTGATTGTAGGGGCATTCAGAGGGGACTCAATGGTCGGGCTTATAAATGTTCTGGCAAGGGTTGTTGAAATGGGATTTTACAGGATGGATTATCTTAAATTTGACACGAATAAAGCAATCAGCGGCGAGGGTTTTGTTCCGGTTCCGAAATTGAATGATGACATAATGTACACTTCAAATGATGCATTGATTTATGGCGCCGATGTTACAATAAATGTTAATGGATGGGATGAAAATTTAACTGATAAAATTTCTTCGTCATCTTCACCTGCTTACGGGAGGCCGTTTAAAGATATATTCACAGAAGCGGGAGGTGACTTTTATAAAATAGATCTCGGGATATTCGCACCTGCAAAAATTACTATAATTGACATAGAAAATAATAAGCGGTATGTTAGCGGACATGTAAATGACGCCATAATAAACAAAATTTTGTAAAAATTTAAAGATAAATTTAAAAATTCGGATAAAAATCTGATAAATTTTAAAAATAAAAGAAAGATAAAAACACCAAAGATGAAAAAGATATTGTTTTATATAAGTATGGAAAAACACACAAGCCCGTTTGATATTGTAGAGGCGTATGATGCGGTTGAAGATGTTGCAGTTGTGCCCTACACAAATGTAAGTGTTGAAGAAATACCTGCACTTGTGAATGACATAATATTTCCGAGAAATCCGAAGGATTTGATAAATACGGCAATATTTATCGGAGGACATGATGTTGTAAAAGGCGATGAAATGATGGAAATTGCAGTTAAGCAGATGTTCAATCCGTTTAGGGTATCAATTGTTGCTGATACTGATGGCTCAAATACAACTGCTGCAGGATGTGCGTATAAGATTAAAGAAACATACACTAAAAAAGGAGAAAATTTAAAAGGACAAAAGGCGATTGTCTTTGCAGGAACAGGTCCCGTCGGATTAAGAATAGCCACATTACTAATAAAGGAAGGAGTCGATGTCGCAGTAACATCAAGAAAATTAGACCGAGCAATAGAGGCAATTGATAAAGTCAGGAAGGTTTATAATGCAGACATAAAAGCGTATGAAGTCAGAAGTGATGAAGATACAATTAAGGTAATTGAGGAATTTAAGCCGAATATAATTGTGACAACAGGACCTCCGAAAATCACATTAGTAAGTAAAGCAATCTGGAGCAAATACGATTTTGTTAAAATTCTGACCGATGTTAATGCGTATCCTCCTTACGGAATTGAAGGTGTTGATGCAAATGACGACTGCAAAGAAATAGAAGGAAGAACGGGAATTGGTGCATTGCGGATAGGAACCATAAAGAATAAGGCACAAAAGGCAATAATAAGAAAGTTATTTGAGAAAAAGGGAAATATACTAAAACTTGAGGATATATATGCAGCGGCGTTTGAATAAACATTTATTTTGCAACATTACTAATACTTCTAATTTAAATTAATTTGCAACATGTCTAATATGAAAACCACAATGAAAAAAATTACACCAAACATCATGGTTGAGGATGTAAATGCAACTATTAACTACTACAAAAACAATTTGGAATTTCAAATCGTAATAGGAGTAGATGAACAAAAAGAAGTTAAAATGGGCGACTCTGCGACAGAAATAACTTTAACTTGGGCAATGATCAAAAAAGATAATGTTGAAATTATGCTTCAAAGAAAAGACAGTTTGATTGTGGA
This sequence comes from Candidatus Altarchaeales archaeon A3, assembly GCA_002083985.1. Taxonomy (GTDB): domain Archaea; phylum Altiarchaeota; class Altiarchaeia; order Altiarchaeales; family Altiarchaeaceae; genus Altiarchaeum. The sequence continues at coordinate 924 of MTER01000018.1, read as the reverse complement.
ATTGCCAGCATTTAAGGGATTAGAAATTGGGGGCACATTCACTCTGTATATTAGTATGCAAAATGTAAAAAGTTTTTATGAAAGGATTAAAAATAAAGTTGAAATCGTAAAAGATATGCATAAAACTTTTTACGGTGCAGATGAGTTTGTAATTAAAGATTTAAATGGATACATTATTTATTTTGCAGAAGCACAAAATGAATAATGCGCTTAAAAAATTACAGGCAATTCCTGGAGTTGGTCCAAAACTATCTAAAGAATTTGTAGATATTGGAATCAAAGATATTTCCGATTTGAAAGGTAAAAATCCTGAAAAATTGTATTTGCAAATTTGTGCCAAACAAGGTATTCAAGTTGATCGTTGCGTTCTTTATGTTTGCCGTTCATCAGTTTATTTTGCTGAAAACAAAAAACATGATCTTGAAAAACTGAAATGGTGGAATTGGAAAGATAAGAAATAAGGAGTTTTGAAAAATGAAATTCACTCCTAACCCCTCTTTCATTTTTCAAATAGGAAAAAATCAAATTTATTTTTAATGAGAGGAGTATAATGTGTTTTCTCCGCTATCGCTCCGAAAACGATTTATTATAAATTGAATAAATAAGAGAAATACTTATATAATACAAATAACTTTTACTTTTTAGGGGAAACAATATGACAATAATTGATACAAAATACTTCAAAGAGTATAGAGAAAAACTTGGCTTTACTAATCAAATTGGAGTTAAAGCATTTTTTGCTGCAAAAGATATAATTCCCACAGTTGATTATAACTATATTAGACATGTTGCAAAATAACTTTTTTACCTTTAAATTTTATTAGCTTTCACTCTTAAAATTTTTAATTTGCAACAACTCTATTAGACATGTTGCGAAATAATTTTCAATCTATTGTTATTTTAAATTTATTTAAAATCTCCGAG
>MTER01000017.1 GCA_002083985.1 Candidatus Altarchaeales archaeon A3 | reverse complement strand
GGTTTCAATCTTTAAAAATTTATGAAATTTTTAAATCGCCGTTGAAATTTTTAATTTGCAACAACTCTAATATTTATTTATTTGATATTTATTTAATTTAATTTGAATGCATAATTATTAATAAAACTCAAGTTTTGCGTTTTGAAAAATTTACTCATATAAAAATTAGTTTTTCGGCATTTATTTTTGGCATTTATTAAAGGTAAACATGCAGCAAGCTTTAACCTGCCAAAAAAGTAAAACGCAAAACTTCAGTAATGGAATTAAAAATAACATATGCACAATAACTGTGGATTTCATGCCAAATTGGAGTTATATATACAATGCGGATATCATGTCAAATCAGAAGGATATACGCAATAACTGTGGATATAACAAGTTATATGACATACATTTTTACAATTTGATATTTTTTCACTCTGCTTTTTAAAAAGGAATTATAACAAAAGTTTCTCATTTCATAAAAATCAATGTATTGGAATGGAATATTTGTTGAACTACATCAATTTACCTCTTGAATCATACAATCAGACAATAAATTCACAAAAAATTCCCTGTTTTATCAAATTTTGTGCATCATTTTAAAAATTTTGATACAATCCTCCACCATGATATTTGGAAGTTTTTAATGGTAAAACGATGTCTGTAAGAGTGGTAATTCCAAATGGGAAACTTTTGTTATAAAATAAGATTTTTCTTTTTTTATGAGGCGGATATAAGGTATTTTCTCCGCTATCGCTCCGAAAACGAATTTTAATAAAATTTAAAGTAGAGAATTTAGAGAAAATTAGTATATTATGAACACAATAATTTAAAAGATTTTAAAAGATTAAAAACTTTTCTATGGCTAAGATAAAAGACATTTCAAAGGTACTTCGTCCAAGAGAAAAATTTCTCCAAAAGGGACCAGATGCACTTTCAAAAAGTGATCTTTTGGCTATTGTTTTAGGAAGTGGAATAAAAGGCAAGAATGTTCAAGAACTTGCACAGCAAATCGTAAAGAAGTTTCGTGATAACTTTTTAGAAGTTACTGTTGATGATTTACAAACTATTGATGGAATAGGACCAGCAAAAGCCTTGCAAATTGCTTCTGCAATTGCTTTGGTAAAAAGATATTATGAAGAAAAAAATGGCAAAGAAATTGTTATAAAAAATTCAAAAGATGTTTTGAATTTAACTTATGATTTAAGAGAGAAGAAAAAAGAATATTTAGTTTGTTTATACCTTAATGCGAGAAATGTTTTAATCAAAAAAGAAACAATTAGTGTTGGATTGCTTGATAAAAGCTTGCTTCATCCAAGAGAAATTTTTCATCCTGCTGTTGAGTTAAATTCTGCAAGCATAATTTTAGTTCACAATCACCCTTCGGGAGATTCAACACCAAGTGAAAAAGACAAGAAAGTTGTTAAAAAAATAGCACAAGCAGGAGAACTTATGGGAATTCCTGTAATTGACTTTTTAATCACTTCCGAAAATGATGATTATAGTTTCTTTAAAGAATTAAAAGATCAAAACAGAAGTTTTGATTATGTTTCTGACGGAGTACAAGGGACACTGTTTGATTATTTGGAAATTGAAAAACCTGTTTATGAGATTAATATTGAGAAAGTAGTAGAATTTGACTATTATTTACCGAAAATCAAAAATAATTATCACCAGTTACAAAATCGTAGATATATTGGGAGTAAACAAAAACTTATAAATTGGATTTTTTCAGTAATTAAGCAAGAGTGCAAAGGAACAACTTTCGCAGATGTTTTTGCAGGTACTGGAATTGTCGGAGCAATAGCAACGGAACATTTTGAAAAAGTAATTTTAAATGATTTTTTGTTTTCAAATAACGCAATTTATCAGGCATTTTTTAGTAATGAAAAATATGATCAAGAAAAGATCAACAATATCATTAGAAATTATAATAACATAAATCATGAAGATTTAGATGACAACTATTTTTCTGAAAACTTTGGCGGAAAATATTTTAGTCAAAATTCAGCAAAGATAATCGGATTTATCAGAGAAAACATTGAAGAAAACAAAAAAAATCTAACCGAAAAAGAATACTATATTTTAATTGCTTCTTTGCTTTATTCAATTGATAAAATAGCAAACACAGTCGGTCATTATGATGCTTATTTTAAAAAAAAATTTATCGAAGATAAATTTTTTATGAAACCTATTGAGCCATTAAAAATAAAAAATGTTTCTATCTTTAGAAAAGATACCAATCTTTTAGCTAAGGAAATTAAGACAGATGTTGCATATATTGATCCTCCTTATAATTCAAGACAATATAGTAGATTTTATCATGTTTTAGAAAATCTCACTCAATGGAAAAAATCTAAACTACATGGAACAGCATTAAAACCAGATCCTGAAAATATGAGTGATTATTGTAGAGTTCAAGCAAAACAAAGACTTGCAGAGCTTGTAAATGATCTTGATGCAAAATATTTAGTTGTTTCTTATAATAATACATACAATTCAAAAAGTAATTCGTCAAAAAACAAAATTACACTTGAAGAAATTGAAGAGATTTTAAAAACGAAAGGAGAAACAAAAATATTTGAAAAAGAACACCAACATTTTAATGCTGGTAATACTGATTTTGACAATCACAAAGAATATTTATTTTTAACTAAGGTAAAACATGAAAGATAAAAAAGTAAAAAGATCTCCAATGTTTTATGTTGGAGACAAGTACAAACTTATTCAAGAAATTAAACAATATTTTCCAAAAAATATTGATACTTTTATTGAGCCGTTTGTTGGAGGTGGAACTGTGTTTTTGAATATAGAAGCAAAAAAATATATATTAAATGATGTTGATCAATATGTTTTTGATTTACATAATTTTTTGAAAGGACAATCAAACGAAAAAGATTTTTTAGTTGAAGTTTTAAAATATGTAAAAAAATACAATCTTTCAAGATCGTTTATTGAGGATATTGTGCCAAAAGAATTAAAAGAAGAATATAAAAAAACCTATTATGCAAAATACAATCAAGATGGGTATAATAAACTGAAAAATGATTTTAACAAAGCAAAAAGAAAAGATTCTATACTTTTGTATATTTTGCTTATTTATGGATTTAATAGAATGTTAAGATTTAACTCTAAAGGCGAATTTAATGTTCCAGTTGGAAATGTTGATTTTAATAAAAATGTCGAAACAGCAATTAAAGATTATTTTGATTTTGTAAGAAAAAAAGAAATAAAAATAGAAAATCTCGACTTCAAGCCATTTATTAAAAAAAACGGATTCAAAAAGAATGATTTCATGTATTTAGATCCTCCTTATTTGATTACTTTTAGTGAATACAACAAGATTTGGAATGAAGAAAAAGAAATTGAATTATTAACTTTGCTTGATGAATTAAATGAAAGAAGTATTAAGTTTGCTATTTCAAATGTTACTACATACAAAGGAAGAAAAAATCACATATTCATGAACTGGATGAATAAATATAATAGCACAAAAATTAAAAGTAATTATATAAGTTATCATGACAACTCAAACAAAGATTTTGAGGAGGTTTTAGTTTTTAACTATTAAAATTATGAAAAGAAATTCAGAATATAAGCCATTACTTTTTACGACAACCATAAGAAATCCAAAAAGAATGAAAGGATTATTAAATATCCTTAGTAATTTTGATAGTGAAATTTTAACTAATGAATTAGCTCAAAAAATTATGGGGGAGCTAATCCGCTATGGATTATATCGTCCAATGATCAAAACAAATACAGTAAAAGGCAAATGGAATGATACAAAAAACGGTGAATTTTCTAATGTTTTGCTTTCTGATTCAGAAGTAAAAAATATGCTATACAATAATCCTCAAGAACACAAAGAAGCTGGTTTTGATAGAGGATGGCCATCAAGGTTTGCAACAGTTTTTGATTTTGCAAAAGAATTGGGGTTTGTTTATTTTTGGCAAAATGAAAAAATAGAATTTTCAAAAATCGGTTTAATTTTAGCAAATTCAATAGAAGTCAAAACAGATGAAAATTATATTTTGATTTTTGATTCTCATCCTGAATTTGAACAACAAGCCTTTTTACATGCACTTGCGAAATCTCAAAGAAACAATCCATTTGTAAGAGTTTTAAATGAAAATGTACCTTTGATTTTATTATTACAAGTAATTCAAAAACTAAACTCTGACAAAGAATTAAATGGAGCAGGAATTTCCAAATTAGAACTACCCTTGGTTATTTTTTGGAAAGATAATAATGCAGATGTATTGTATAAACTCATAAAAAACATTAGAAAAAAGTATAAATACAATCCTAGTTGGGAGGTGATTATTGATATTTGTGTGAATCAAATAATGGAAGGAGAATTTAAGAAATTCAAACCAAAATCAGTAATGAATGAATATCCAGATGAATTTATTAGAAAAATGAGATTAACAGGTTTAATTTCTTTGAGAGGTGGAGGAAGATTTATTGATATAAACACAAACGAACAAGAAAAAGTTGATTATGTTTTAAAAACATATTCAAAATATCCAAAATTTGAAACAGAAAGAGAATATTTTGATTACATGGCTCGAACAGATGAAAATCTCATTTCATTTGTAAGTAAAGCTGTTGGAGTTGAAGAAAATAATAAATATTTAGAAAAATGGACTGGGATTTATTCATTTGAAAAAATCAAACAAGAACTTTCTATACTATCTCAAAAGGGGATTTCAAACGATGATATTTTGAAATATTTATCAAATCCAATCAGACTAGAATTTTTGACTTCGTTAGCTGTAAAATCAAAATTTCCCCATGTAAAAGTAATTCCAAATTATCCTTGCGACGATGAAGGAGTTCCAACATCAACGGCTGGGGGAAATGGAAATCAAGGAGATATTGAATGTTTTGAAAATACAGATGGAATTTTGATCGAGGTTACAATGGCAGAAGGTAGAACGCAAACAATGATGGAAGTTTGGCCTATTTCAAGGCATTTAGAAAAATTTAGTCAAAAATCAGAAAGATCAATGTGTTACTTTATTGCACCAAGTATTTTTATTGATTCAGAAAGACAAATTGAATTTGTCAGAGAAAAAGAAAAACTATCAATTTATCCAAAAACAATTGAGGGATTTGTTGAACATTTGGAAAATGAAAGAAATTTATATTGTAGCATTAAAAAAAATGACAGAAGAAATAACTCTATTAAAATATCCTGAGATTCTTGAAAAAATAGATGGTAAAGAATGTCATTTATTACTTGGTAATGGTTTTAATAGAGGTTTAGGAGTGAATACAAGTTATTCTGCGATATTTCAAAAAATGCTCCAAAATGATCTTGGAATATACAAAGATGCCGAAGATATTGTAAAAAAATGTAACTTTAATTTAGAAAAATTTATAGGAGAACTTATAAAAGATATTGATAAGCAAAATATTTTTCTTCAAAAATATGTAGCAAATAAAGTGAAACAAGATTTTATGAGGGCAACTCATGAAATTGTTAAAGAAGGGATTAAAAATATTTATGCGGAACAAAACGAGGGAGTTTATATATTACTTAAACACTTTCAGAATTATTTTACACTCAACTATGATTCTTTTCTCTATCTCTTACTTTTAAACTTCAAATTAGAAGAAAGGACATTGGTTTTTCAATCAACCCTCAAGTTTATTGAAGAGGATTTAGATATTCTCCAAAATAATATTTATGCAGAAATTAAAGAAGCAAGAGAAAAAGGAGTTTTGAATTTTACATTTCGTAAAGAAAAAATTTCGCATGGAATGAATACATTGACAAAAAGTAATTTTATTGCTGAAATTCGTGTTTATTCAAAACAAAAAAGTAAAGGTTGGACCAAAAAAGATATTGAAAAAGTAGTAGATTCTATTTTAGAGGAAGAAAAGAAAAATCCTGTACTTAAAAAAGTTGATGATGGGAGTAGACCACAAACATTGTTTGGTAGTACTACTGAGTTTGTATTTGGTATAGCAAAAGAAACACAAAATTTATTTTTTCTACATGGAGCTTTTCATATTTATAGAGACGGAAAGATAGAAAAAAAAATTACTCGAACAACAGATAAAGCACTTTATGATAAATTAGAACAAATTTTAAATAATGATGAAAAAGAGGTTGTATGTGTATTTCAATCAGAAAATAAAATTGAAGCCATTAATAAAAGTGAATACCTTAAAAAAGCATTGCAAAAATTATCAGTACTTTCAGGATCATTAGTTATTATTGGCAGTTCTCTTGATGATAATGATTCTCATATATTTGCTCAAATTGAATCATCAAAAGTAGATTCTATATACATCTCAACTCGTGAAAACAGTAAAATAAAAAACTTTAATAAAGCGAAAAAACTATTTCCAACAAAAAATATTTTTCTTTTTGAAGCTGAATCAATTACATATGAATTGCCTGACTGATAAACCAAATAAAGGCAAAAATTCATTCCCCTTAAACCCCTTTCTTTTTACCTTTATTTGAAGACAATAAGGTGTTTTAAAAAATGGAATTCACCCTTAACCCCTATTCCATTTTTTAAAACGGAAAAATCTTATTTTATAAATAATTGAATGAAAAAAGCAGAGTGAAAAAGAATAATAAGGAAAAAATGTACGTTCTCCCTATCAGTCGAACCCCGTTGCACCCTCACTCCGCAAAGCTCCGTTCGGGTCATATAACACAGTATATCTGGTTCGCTCCTGCCGTCGCTCGACCCATATTTGCCTCCGTTTCACTACGGCAAACATCAGATATGCTGAAACGTTATCGGAAATTTTTGAGGGCAATCAATGGTTTGATGGATTAACATTTAACATTGAATATGTACAAAATTTAAAAAAGTTATTTATTGTGAAACTGAATATGCTCAATAAAAAGTGGAGGTTATTTGTGATTTTTTGACTGTTACGATTGATTTGCCTCTTAATATTGAGCAAGTTCGTGAAACTTAATAATTAAAGTATTCAACAAAAAAATTATTTAACTAAAAAATGACACGGCACAAAGTATTTATAAGCTATTATCATGAAGATGATGAGGAGTATAGAAATAAATTTGAAAATTTATTTGGGCATTTGTTTATAAATAAATCTGTAAACGAGGGGGATATAAATACTGAAAGAAGTACAGAATATATAAAAAGAATCATTCAAAAAGGATATATTTCAGATACGTCTGTTCTTGTTGTTTTAGTGAGTCCAAAAACTTATTGTAGAAAGCACGTTGATTGGGAAATTTCCGCAGCTTTAATGAAAAAAGTCGGAGGTTATTCCGGATTATTGGGAATATGCTTACCTAATCATCCTGCTTATGGGAAAGATGGAGATTACAATCCACCAAATATTGTTCCCCCAAGATTGGTTGATAATCTTGAATCTGGATATGCCAAATTTCATGATTGGACTGAAAATACAAATAAAATAAAAAGATGGATTGAAGATGCATTCAACGCAAAAACAAACAGTTCTCATTTGATAAATAATAATAGGCCGCAATTTAAGAATAATCGGGGTAAATGATATGGATTTAATAAAACTATTCATGGATACTGATTGGAATATTCAAATACTCGTAAGTAAATGGTTAATTTTAATCACAGTCGTTGCTATTATTGTTTGGTTTTTATGCTTAAAATTCTTCAAAGAATTAAGAGGCAAAGTTTATGAGATTGATGAAGCAACAATTGGAATAGGAAGCAATACAATCAAAATTAAACCAAATTACGAAGACATGCAAGTAGCATATAAACTATGGGTAGAATTAAGCACAAGAAAAATTGGGATGCCAATTGATTTTGAAAATGATGTTATTGTAGAACTTTATAATTCGTGGTATGAGTTTTTTAAGATAACAAGAGAATTAATCAAATGTATTCCTGTGTCTAAAGTTAGAAAAAATGAAAGCACTAGGGAGATTGTAAGAATAGTAGTAGAAGTACTAAATGATGGAATCCGTCCTAATTTAACAAAATGGCAAGCAAAGTTTAGAAGGTGGTATGAAAATGAATCAAACAAAAAGGAAAATGAGAAACTTACGCCCCAACAAATTCAACAAAATTTTCCTGAATATAAGCAAGTAGTTATAGAAATGCGAGAAGTAAATGAAAAACTAATTAAATATAGGAAAATATTAAGACAATTGGCGATAGGAGGTGATAAATAATGCAATTTCAGATAACTGTAATATTTAAGAAGTATCAGTGCCATCAAAAACTCTAGCTCCTATTGTCGTTCGGTGTTATTTCCGATAACGGTGAGTAAAATACAAATTAAAAGTTTGTCCAAATTTTTGGATGTACCAAAAACTTCTTTTATACTGAAACAGTTATATGAAATTGATTACTGACAAATTTAGAATTTAAATAGACATGTTACAAAATAACTTTTTTACCTTTGAACCTCTTTAAATTTTAGTAACTATTCAGCCACCCCGAAAATTACGGGTAAATTTTTTTGATTTTTTGAAATTTTCAAATGTAATTTAAAAATCTCATAGATTTTTAAAGATTAAAAACCTGCGGTTTTTAGTAAT
>MTER01000016.1 GCA_002083985.1 Candidatus Altarchaeales archaeon A3 | reverse complement strand
CTTTTACAATGTGAATTGCGTAAGTCCTGAAAAATTACGAGTTTATGGATAGGCACCAATTAACCCAATTTAAAGGGGGGAGCACCTAAAATTCACCCCTAATACTTATTTGCTTTAATGCCTGTTTGTTTACATTCCAAATGCAACCATTAAAAACCACAATACAAGTATTACCCACACAACAGTTATAATTCCTCCCGCTGTAAGAGATATAAGATCTTCATCCATTTTTAGGTTATAATTTTTATTTGTTGTTAAATTGTTGCCTATTAAATTTATGTTCTTTATTACTAAAGTTTTGCGTTTTACTTTTTTGACAGATTAACCCATTGCTATATATTTGCTTTTATAAAATGCCATTTTAAAATCGCAGGATTTGAAATACTGAAAATCTCTAAGATTTTCAATCTTACAAAATGTTCAGAACATTTTGTAAATATCCGAACGAAGTGAGGTTAAAAATAAAATACTAAAAAACTAATTTTTATTAGACAAAATAATTTTCAATCTATTGTTATTTTAAATTTATTTAAAATCTCCGAGCGAAGCGAGGTGACAATATATTCATAATAATTTCAAATTTTTCCCCCATAAAAAACAATTTTTTAAAGGGTTTATCTATTGTCATAATACAAAAAAGAGTATACAAACTATTTCGCAACAACTCTATTAGTTATTTTTTGTGCGAAAATTTTATATCCTTCTTATCATACGATTGCTCTTTTTTAAAGGTCTCGTATATTCTGAAATTATTGCCGAACGATGATGCTGCGCGAGCATTTCTATTTTGATGAGGCATCTCAGACATGTCTGTTTTTATAACAATATCTGATAGGTCAAACATTCTCCTGGCAAACAATTTTGCTATTGTAATCTTTTTATTACCTTCGCCAACTGCTTTTTTATAGTCCTCTTTAGATATATCTGCGGATGCAATTTTCCCGTTTGTCGTATCTAAAATTCTCACACTTTTAACATAGGCAGGATGTAATGAATACATTATAAATTTTTGTATCTCTGATGAATACTGCATTAAAAATACCTGCTTTCCCAATTTGCCCCTGACTTTATCTATGCTCTCACCGTTCCTGCCAATTGCCATACCCATATCATTTTCATCAACTAAAAATCCCATGGCATCACCTGCACTAACACAATCCCTTGCGGACACACCAGTAAGTATTTCAAACAAAGTCATGTTCTTTATATCGTCCGCACTCCATCTTATAGTATTCACTCTTTTATTTCTAATATATTTGAATCTCCAGGATTAATTATTGTCAATGACGAAATAGGAAATGGCTTTCCGCAATATTCACCTAATGTCAAACTGCTTAAATTAACCCCTATATAATCAGTACCTGAAAGCTTACAGTAATATTCTATCCTGTTTTTATCCTTGCAGTCATTACTTATAATTACTTTCTTGGGATTTCCCGTCAATAACACACGCATTGTTTCTTTCTTCCCCAAATATGTTTTCCCTGTTTTAACACAAACGCTTAATGCTGTTTTCAAGTCCATTTCAAAATAGTCAATATATTTTAGTCGTTAATTATCTAAATTAAAAATTTATATATAATTAGAATTTAAATAAATTAAATAAATAATAAAAATAAAACTTTATTGGTTTTTTATTTTTTTGATTTATGTGAATAAGCAACCTCAACATTACCTGTTCCTAAAGGAATCGCCTGTCCGATAATAATACTTTCTGCAATTCCGTTAACTGGGTCATTCTCTTTGGTTATTGCTGCATTCAATAAGTGTTTTTCCGTCTCCTCATAAGATGCCTTTGCTAAAACGGACGGTTTTTCACTGACAATTCCGGCCCTGCCTATTCCTTCTATTTCTCCGCTAAATGTCATTGTATCTGCAACTAGCATTAAATGCCTGTAGTCAACATCTATTTTTTGCTCAACCATAACCTTTTTCATACCATCTACGATAGCGTTTCTGGCAGCTTCTATTCCGAGACCCGTACATATCTGAAATATATCGTTTGTTTCAATTCTGAATTTATCTATTTCGTCTATTTTACTGTCAAGTACTCCTCTAAGATTCACTCCTGAAGTAACAATTACATATTCTCCGCGATACTCGCTAACATATACCTTTTTCAGACCTCTTACACCTCCAATCTTTTTTATATTCAATTTATTAATTCTGTCATTAAATGACTTTTCAGAACTTGTTTTTACGATAAAATATCCCTCACTATCTACTTTAATTCCTTTCTTTCCTCTCTTAGCACTGTTTAAGACATCTTTTATGATATCGTTTCCAAATTCTACTCCTTCTTTTGCCTTTACTCTTATTACTTTCTTATCTTTATCTGCATGCATATAACAAACATCAATTAAATTTTTTTCTTTTAATTTATCAACAACTTCATACGCCTTATTTACATCACCTATATGTTTTTTCTTCAGGTGGATGATCATCATGGGGTATTTTGGTTCACGTCTCGCATCTACAATTTCCATCAGTGCCGGAAGTCCCAAAGGCACTGCCAATTCTACAACTCCTGCATAGTGGAATGTTCTTAATGTCATTTGTGTTCCCGGTTCTCCAATTGACTGGGCAGCAATAATACCTACTGGCGATCCTACTTCTACCAATGCATTATTATGATTAATTTCGTCCCGGGTTTTGTTTTCCGGGTTGTCTTTGGAAACATCACTTGCTTCGGTGCCATTTTTTGTTTTATTTTTCATTTTTTACAATTATTTTAAATTTTATGAATTTTAAATTTTATGAAAACCATTCAAACACCTCTTTTTCCTTTTTATAGGCCAGTGTCTTTCGTGAAACATCTACGCCATCTTCCCCATATAAAAACTGAATGATATTTCCCCCGCTGTCTCGCACAGCCCTGTTTTCATCAACCTTGAGGTCAAGTAAAGAGTTTATAAGTCGTCTTTGTAAATATCCACTTCTTCCTGTTCTAATTGCGGTATCAACTAATGTTTCTCTTCCACCCATCGCATGAAAGAAATATTCCGTCGGACTTATTCCGTCCTTAAATGATGACCTGACAAAACCACACGCCGAAGGTGAAAAGTCATTTCTCTTAAATGATGATAATGTTCGGTTAATATATCCCCTTTTTATTCTTTTTCCTCTGACAGCCTGTTGTCCGACTGTTGCGGACATTTGTGTAACATTAAGCAAACTACCTCTTGCACCTGTTTTTGCCATGATTATAGGAACATCGTCGACAAGTGCTGAGGCGGCAATCTTTCCGCATTCGTCTCTTGCTTTACCAAGTTCTGTCATTATATTTTCCTCTAAGGTATCTTCAAGTGACTTTCCGATTATTGGCTTTAAGTTCCCTTTTTCTTTTTGAGTTATATATTCGGCAATTTTATTTTCTGCCCCATCTAACCGGTTATTTATTTTTTGTACGGCATCTCCTTTCAGGTCAGTTGAGTCAATTCCCAGGGTAAATCCATATATCTCTATTACTCTGATTGCCATCCTTGTTGATTTATTTATAAAGTCCGCTGCTGCATCTGCGCCATACTTATTAAATAGTTCCATTACCAATTCCCCGGACATACTTTCAGCATCAATAACACTTCCTTCCTTTAATTTTCCGTTTTCTATTATTACATCCTCCTTATATTTATTTACATAAGCAACATTTATATCTTTTGGCAACAATAATGAAAATATTTCATTTCCTCCAAATTTTGCCTTTTCCTCAGGAAGTTCCACAATTCCTCCTGTTATTTGTAAAGCGATATCTCTTGGGACATTTTCTTTTTTACTTAAAAGATACATTCCTGAAACATGGTCATGTCTTCCTCCTATGATTGGCCCGCCATATCTCGGTGATATAATGTGCTGGTTAATTCCCATTAGGACCTCCTCCTCTGCAACTGCTTCCTCGCTTTGACATACATGCATATTCATTTCATCTCCATCAAAATCCGCATTGTAAGGTGCACAAACAGCTGTATTTATTCTGAAGGTTCTTCCGTCCATAACCCTGACTTTGTGACACATCATAGAGACAATATGAAGCGATGGCTGCCTGTTAAATATTACAATATCTCCGTCCATCAGGTGTCTTTCAACAAGATCCCCTGTATGTAAGCCCTTTGCAATCTCTTCTTTATTAATTTCAAGAATTCTCTTATTTTTTCCATCAGTTGTAACAATTTTTGATACACCTGGATAATTACTTCCGTTTAATATGTATTTTCTCAATCGTTCTATATTGTATTCATTTACTCTTTCTGGAACGGACATTTCTTTTGCAATAAGTTCCGGAACACCTAATTCATCAATATCTATATTCGGATCGGGACTTATCACTGTTCTCGCTGAAAAATTTACCCTTTTTCCCGAAAGATTATTCCTGAATCGCCCTTCCTTCCCCTTTAATCGCTGACATATTGTTTTTAAAGGCCGTCCGCTTCTGTGTCTTGCAGGCGGAACACCGCTCAATTCATTATCAAAATAGGTTGCCACATGATATTGCAATAAGTTCCATAAGTCCTCAATTATAATCTGTGGTGCTCCGGAATCAATTGTTGCCTTTATTCTTTCATTTATCCTTAATATATCCACAAGTTTATGCGTCAAATCATCTTCACTCCTAGTAGATGATTCTAATGTTATGGAAGGTCTTGAAAGTATTGAAATAACAGGCAGAACCCTTAAAATCATATTTTCAGGCCTGACTTTTATCCTTAAATATTCAAGATCCTCATCACTGATTTTTTTAAGCCACTCTTCAATATCTGTTATTAATATTGGATATTCCTCTTCTTTTCCCACCAGATAATAATATGAATATGGCTTTACAAATTTTATTTTCATTGGCTCTGCTCCACAATGTTGACATGGTTCCTCGTCTCTCTTTCTTATCTCACTTTCTATTTTCATACCTATGTCTTTATTAATATCAATAACTTCCTTAAATTTTTTCTTCTCGTCCCCGGTAAATTTTAGTTTGCCGCATTTCCTGCAAGTCAACTCTAAAATTCTAAATATATCTCTTGCATAGCCAATATGAACAACAGGTCTTATAAGTTCAATGTGTCCTATATGCCCGAGACACTCGCTCATTTTGCCCTTACATATTTTGCATTTTATTCCTGGATCAATAACACCCAATCGCGGATCCATCAGGCCCCCAGGCATAGGATATCCATCATCCGAATAAGTTGTCGGATCCTTTATTTCTGCAACAGATAATTTTCTTATAAGATCTTCCGAAGCCAATTCAAATTGTATTGACTCAATCTTTTTTTGGAGAGACATTTTATTTATTGTATGTTTTAATATTGCTAAATTTATTTATTATTAATTTGTTATTAAAAGATTTTATTCACTTGTTTGCTTTTTCTTTTCCTGAATGCTTTTCTTTTTTAAAGAAAAGGTTTTTGTGAGAGACATTTTAATGTTTATTTTAAATTTTATGGTTAAATTTTATCCTCTAATTTAAATCTTATAACAATTCCTAACCCCAATAGTTCGGCCGCTAAAAGTTTAAAAGCGTAAGGTATTTCGACCTCGTATACCGGAGAGTCCCCGCAAACAGGACAGTAAAATTTATTTTTTTCATACTCATGAATTGCTATTACCCCACATTTTGAACAAACAGGTACTTTAACTTTATCTGACTCCTCAAGCAATCTGTCTTTTAAGACCGCAGATGCACCGTGCCCGATTAAGCAGTCCCTTTCCATTTCTCCAAATCTTAAACCCCCATGCTTTGCCCTACCTTCCGTTGGCTGTCTTGTAAGCATTTGAACCGGCCCTTTTGCTCTGCTGTGAATTTTATTTGAAACCATGTGATGAAGTCGCTGATAATAAATGACCCCTATAAAAATTTCTGCCTCTATCTTTTCTCCGGTTCTTCCGTCATATAAAATTTGCTTTCCGTTGTTCTTAAATCCGGATTTTTCCAGTATTGTTCTTAAACCCTCTTCTTTTTCATTTTCAAAAGTTGTTCCGTCAATGAATCTCCCATCCAGGCATCCTGCTGTTCCTCCAAGCATCTCAATAAGATGTCCTACAGTCGTTCTTGAGGGTACGGCATGCGGATTCATAATAAGATCAGGTACAATTCCTTCATTTGTAAATGGCATATTTTCATACCTTTCAACCATACCTATAACTCCTTTTTGTCCGTATCTTGATGCTAATTTATCTCCGATTTCTGGTATTTTCGGACTTCTCGTTTTGATTTTTACCATGGTATTTCCTTCGTCTGTCTCTGTAAGAACAACACCCTCAACCCATCCGCTTTCCATTTCATTTGCCGTTACCGATGCCTCTCTTCGTCTTTCGGCAATTCTTCCAAACATGCTTATTTCCTCCAAAAATCTTGGCGGGGCAGTTTTTCCTATGAGCACATCTTCCCCCTGAAATTCCGTTTCCGGAAGTATTATTCCGTCACTGCTTAAATTTTTATACACATCTGCTGACAGATGCCCTTCAACATCTTCTTTTGGAATCTCAAATCTGTCCTGCTGGGCGCCGTGATAATGAACTTCTTCAGTTGTATATGTCCTGTAAAAAGTTGACCTGCCTAATCCCCTTTCAATTGAACTCTGATTAATTACTATTGCATCTTCCATATTGTAGCCCCTATAAGATAAAAGTGCCACAACAAAATTTTGTCCCGCAGGCATTTTATCAAAGTGAAATATTTCTGAAACATCTGTTCTGACCATTGGTCTTTGAGGATATACCATAACATGCATTAAACTATCAAGACGGGACGGAAAAGATATTGTGGGAACTCCCACCGCCTGTTTTGCCATTGCTGATGCCATTTCTACTCTCGGTGCGGAATTATAATTTGCAAACGGGATATAACCTTCTGCAATACTTACCAATATAGATGGCGTAATTTCCATATGGGTATGCTCTTTTGTAAGCTCGTCTTTAGTAATTGTAATGTATGCCTCTTCTTCCTCGGCAGCATCAAGATATTCTATAACTCCCTTCTTTACCAAATCCTCAAAATTTGCCTTCTTTTTTATCACATCTTCAATCATTGCATAAGCCTTTTTATCTAAATTTTTAGCTACGATTAATGGCCTCAAGACCCTTCCGACATCGGAATAAATCTGGACTTCATTATTTCTCTCTTCATAAACGATAGATACATCATAAGAAATCTTTCCGTTTCTTCTTTCTTCTCTTAAATTTTCAACAAGTTTTCCCGGCTCCGGATGACTTCCTATAAGTACTCCGTTAACATATACATCGGTACCATATTCGCTTTGAGAACATATTTTTTCTAATTTTTCTTTTATCTCTGAATCATCTTTCTCTTTACTTATAATTGCCCCGACAGTTAAATTTTTAACTAAACCGCAGTTTTTTCCTTCCGGCGTTTCGTTAGCAGAAACCCTCCCCCATTGTGTGGCATGAACATCTCTTGCCTCAAAATGCGGCCTTGTTTTTTCCAGTAAAAGTGATATTCTTCTTCTGTGTGAAATTGACGAAAGAAATGTAGTTCTGTCAAGGACCTGACTTATTCCGCTTCTTCCGCCGGTCCAGTTACCTGTTGCCAGTGCAAATTCTATTCGCTCGTCCATTGTCCTGCTGCGAACAGCGTTACTTACATTTACATCCCTCTTTCTGGTATACTGTTTTTCAAGCTGGTATTTTATGTCCTTAAGAAGCATACTAAAACTTACCCTGAACAATTCCTGAAGCAGGTCACCGGCAAGCCGGACCCTTTTATTCTGGTAATGATCTTTATCATCTTCTGTCCTGTTTCCCTGTAATAATCTGATTGCCTTCTTTGCCATAATCGCCAGAAATCTTGCTTTTGCCTTTCTGTCTTTCTTATTGTTTCCAATATGAGGAAGTAAGAAATTGTCTATTGTCTGTTCTGTCCTCAATTCCTGATATTCTTCGGCATGCCCGAAACTGATCTTTTTGCATAATTTTTTAAATGCCTCATCCGAGGACTCTTCTGTTAATGTCGGCACTATTTCCGCCCGCGTGTCTTCGTCAAACAATTCCATAATTTCACCATTTGTTAATCCCAGTGCCTTGGATAAAAATCCGAAAGGCACATTTGCAGCCCCAGGAAATGAAACGGAAACAGACGGATAATTTTCTGGTTTTTCTACTGTTGTTCTTGATCTAAAACCGTGCCTCACCGATGAAACCTTAGCCATGGCCGTTTTCTTTCCTAAACTATCATCAAAAGTAACTATTATTTTATTTGGTGCTATATCTTCCACGCCGATAAGCACTCTTTCAGTCCCATTTACTATAAAATATCCGCCGGGATCCTCCGGATCCTCGCCGTTTGCAATTAATTTGTCATCGGATAATTCGTTTAGCAAACATATCTTTGATTTTAACATAATGGGAATGTGTCCTATTACTATGTCTATATCCCTGCTCCCCTCTTTTTCACTACCTCCTTTATCCTTCTTTTTAGAGGTCTCCTCAACAGTCAATATCATCCTTGCATAATATGTAATGTTTTTAATTCTATACTCTGACACTAATCTGTCTTTTAACCCACCCTCTGTTTCTTTATACAAAGGAACTACTTTAATTTTCTTCAGGTTCAGAGTATATCCTTCAATATTCACAGGTAAAATTTTTCTTTCGTCAATTACCTGCTGAAGTCCTTCATCTATTAACCAGTTATACGAATCAATCTGGTACTTCATTATTGTATCCTTATCAAGGAAATCCGTCATCCGTAACATTTTTATTTTATTT
>MTER01000015.1 GCA_002083985.1 Candidatus Altarchaeales archaeon A3 | reverse complement strand
CAATTTTGTTCATACAATATCGTCATGTGGCAAGGACTTTTTTCTTAAGTTAACGGATATGGTCATTACACAATTGAAACAAATACTTTTTCCATTTATATAATTAATATCAAAACTATTTAAAACATTCAAACCTAAACTTAACTTTTCCATCATTTCTGGCTCTTTTTTATTTTTCATCAGCTTAGAGTTGTTGCAAATTAAAAATTTTAAAGGTGATTTTAAAATCGCAAAGATTTTAAAATATCCGAACGAAGTGAGGTTAAAACTAATAAAATCCAAAAGTAAAAAGTTATTTTATAACATGTCTAATAAACAAAAAAATAATTCTCAGTTAAAGCATCGCCTTGAACTCATCAAAAATGTGCCCCAAACGATAAGGTCCCGGATGCACTTCTGGATGATACTGGACGCTAAACATCTTTAAGTCCTTACTTCTTAAGCCCTCAACAGAACCGTCATTTAAATTTATCTGTGTTACCTCTAAATTTGCATTATTTGCACTTTCCGCATTCACAGCAAATCCGTGATTTTGTGAGGTTACATAACATTTTCCAGTTATTAAATCTTTCACCGGCTGATTGCTTCCACGATGTCCGAATTTTAATTTATAGGTATTTGCTCCGGATGATAATGCCAAAATCTGATGTCCCAAACAAATACCAAATATAGGTATTTTCTCTTTCATTAGTTCCTGAACTGTTTTTATTACATAGTCCGTTCTTTTCGGATCGCCCGGGCCATTTGAGATGATAATTCCATCGGGCCCATATTCAAGAATTTGAGCCGCACTGAAATTTGCAGGCACCCCTGTTAAATTTATCTTTCGTTCTATAATATTTTTAGCAATACTTTCCTTTTCCCCGCAATCAATCATCATCTTCTTTGCTCCGTCAACTTTATAAATTTTTGGCTCTTTTATTGTCACCATGCTGACAAGATCCTGTGTTGAAATATCTGCGATTTTTTTTGCTTTTTCTTTTAATTCCTCAATTTCGTTTTCATCATAAGGAAATTTTAAAATTCCATTCATAACTCCGAAATTTCTTAACTTTCTAGTCAATGCCCTTGTATCAACACCTTCAATTCCAGTAATGCTGTGTTCTTCAAAAAATTTATTAAGTGTTTTTTTCATAAACGGATGTAAGGGTTTTTGACACGCTTCCTTAACAACAACCCCTCTGACATGCACATTATCCGACTCAAAGTCGGTCTCGTTTATTCCGTAATTTCCGAGCAACGGATAAGTAAAGGTTAAAATCTGATATTTGTAACTCGGATCGCTCAAGGCCTCCTGATACCCCGTCATTGATGTATTAAATACAACCTCTCCTTCTTTATTGCCATGACATCCCAGTCCTTTGCCTTTTATTACTGTTCCGTCTGCCAAAACAAGCACCGCATCAGAATCTGACATTTTTGAAGTTTAAAAATTAGTTAAAGTTTAAAAGTTAAGAATTATGTTTTAAAAATTATGTTTCCAAAATTTTTAAAATTTCACCATAATTTTGCATATCTTTTCTTAAAATTTTTCTGACTATTGCATTTGTTTCATCACTTTGGCTATATGATAAATTTTCTAATATGGCATTTAAATTTTGTATTTGTTTAGGTGCTTAAAAAATTAAGTGTCAAAAATATGAAAAAATAACTACAAAACAAAATATAAGTTCGCTTTGCTCTCATTTAAAAATTTTAAAAGATTGAAAACTTATAGTTTTCAGTATATTTTAAATAAAATTTAAAATGACAGGGTAATTTTAAAATTTCATAAATTTTAAAAGATTGAAAACTCGTAGTTTTCAGTAAAATTCAATTAGCTAAACAAATACTAACTTTGAATTAGTCTTCGTAATTTCATTTTTCAGATTTTCAATCATCTTAACCGAATTTAAATTTTTAATCAAATTTAATTTAGATTATAATTTAATAACATATATTATTTTAAATAACATATTTTAAAATGACATTATTTTTAAAACAAAGTTTTGAAAAATCCGCGAATGAAATGAGCGGACTTCGTTTGGACATTTCAAACAAGTTTGAAATGAGCAAAAAATTCGGAAAAAATTTTATGATTGTAGTTGTAAGTATTGCGATTGTTGGAATTGTCTTATTGAGTGGATGTGTTGATATATATAAAGAACCGGAACCACAAATTTTAAATTTAACTATATGTTCAGATGTGCTCAATCCATATAATGAT
Source organism: Candidatus Altarchaeales archaeon A3 (assembly GCA_002083985.1). GTDB lineage: Archaea > Altiarchaeota > Altiarchaeia > Altiarchaeales > Altiarchaeaceae > Altiarchaeum. The sequence goes on along the minus strand of MTER01000015.1, from coordinate 7,258 downwards.
TCACGATTTTTGTTGCCAGAAGAAGAAACATGCTATTCTATATTTAATGAAAGTTCAGAAATTTATGTTTGCGGAAATATCACCAGTTCAATAGATGGTGATTTAATGAACATAGAAATTTATAAAATTTACGGCGGTCAATCTATACCTCTGAATGTTTCAACTCCTGGAGAATTTTGGTGGTGGGATGTTCATGAGGAATGGTGCTGCATAAATATATCGTCATTATCACTCAAAGAAGGAGAATATAATTTAAAGTGGATTTTAGGCGAGGGAGGAAACAAAAAAGAAAAATGGATGTCATTCAAAATTTTAAAAATTCAACAAAATCAATCGGGAATTTCAGAAAAATTCTGTAATGCAGATTCTGACTGTGCCTGTGGAGTTCACATAAAAACAGCGGCATGCTTCTATGGAGATAAAAATTTTGTTGATACGAGCAAACAATGCCCTGATTTTTGCACGGGAATTTCTAATAATTTTGAAATTAAATGTATTGAAGGAAAATGTAAGCAAATTAACAAATTATCCAATGACATCCGTCCAAAACCAGCACCAACAGCAACCAATGTTGTTGAGGCCAACAATCAGTTTGCATTTGATTTATATTTCAAATTTAAGGACAGCAATGACAATATTTTTTTCTCGCCATATAGCATTTCATCCGCATTAGCAATGACTTATGAAGGGGCAAGAGGAAAAACAGCAGAAGAAATGCAAAAGGTCTTACATTTGCCAGATGATAAAGAAAAAATACATTCTGATTTTATTGATACTAATAAAGAGTTAAACAAGGCAAATAAATCCTACAATTTGAGCGTTGCAAATGCTTTGTGGGCACAAAATGATTATAAATTTTTGGACGAATACTTTAAAATAGTTGAGCAGTATTACGGCGGAAAAGCAACTAATCTTGATTTTGTAAGTAATACAGAAAATTCACGGGTAACTATCAACAAATGGGTTGAAAATCAGACAAACAATAAAATCAAAAATTTAATTCCCCAAGGTGTTCTTGATGAATCTACTCGCTTAGTTCTTACAAATGCCATTTATTTTAAAGCTAACTGGTCAAGCCAATTTTATGCTGAAAATACAAGGGACGAAAAATTTAAATTAAGTTCCGGAAAATTAATAGATTCCAAAATGATGCATCAGACCAATTCCTTTAATTACGGAGAAACAAGCGAATTGCAGATTTTGGAAATGAACTATCAGGGAAATGACTTGTCGATGCTGATTGTTCTGCCAAAAAAGGATTTAAACTCAATTGATACTTTAATTAGTGTAGAAAAACTTGATGGATGGAAAAAAAATATGGCGAATGAAGAAGTATCTGTCACTGTGCCTAAATTTAAATTTGAAACCAAATATTTTATGGCCAAAACATTAAAGGAGATGGGAATGCCGACTGCCTTTTCAATGTCTGCTGATTTTTCGGGGATGAATGGAAAAAAAGATTTGTATATTGGCAATGTAATTCATCAAACATTTATTGAAGTTGCGGAAAATGGAACTGAAGCAGCGGCAGCAACAGCAGTAGTTCAAAAATATAGTATGGGGCCCCAACAAGAACAACCAAAAATATTTGCTGCAGATCACCCGTTCATATTTATCATTCAACAAAGAGAAACCGGAAATATTCTATTTTTAGGGAGAATTACTGACCCGGGCAAAAAATAAATTTAAACATTTAAAAATTAAAATCAAAAAAATTATAAAGACAAAATCAAAAAAATTTAAACATGAGGGAACAAAAATGGAAAAGCAACAAAAAAATTTAAAAAATGAGGGAACAAAAAATGTATTTAATTTGTTAAATTTATTGAATATTCAGACAATTTTAGTGTTTTCTGTATTGGTAGGGATTGTTTTGATTAGCGGATGTGTTGAAGAAAAACCAGGAGGGAATGTCAGCGAAAAAATAACAATAGCAGTTAGCATTCCTCCACAGGCAGAATTTGTTAAAAAAATAGTGGGCGATAAAGTAAATGTTATTGTTATGGTTCCGCCGGGGGCATCTCCGCATACTTATGAGCTGACACCAAATCAGATGATTGACTTGAGTAACGCAAAGATGTATGCAAAGGTTGGAAGCGGGATTGAATTTGAACTTGGATGGATGGATAAAATTGCCGAAATTAATAAAAATATGCTGATAGTTGATTGTTCAAAAGGAATTGAATTGAGAGAGATGACCGAAGAGGAAGAGAATGCCGAAGCGGAAGGACACGAAGAAGATAAAGGACAGGAACAGAAAGAACATCATCATGAAGTAAATGACCCTCATATATGGCTTTCACCAAAAAATGCAAAGATAATTGTTGAGAATATTTATGCCGGCTTAATTAAAATTGACTTCAACAACAAAGAATATTATAAAAAAAATAAGGACTCTTATGTTGCCGAGCTGGATAAAACGGATAAAGAAATTTTAGAGAAACTAATGAGTTTAAAGGACAGAAAAATTTTGGTCTTCCATCCCTCGTGGGGATACTTTTGCAGGGACTATAATTTGACCCAAGTTGCAATTGAAAAGAGTGGAAAAGAACCGACATTACAGGGAGTTGAAAATTTAATAAAACAGGCAAAAGAAAATAATATAACCCTAATTTTTGCATCTCCGCAATTCAGTACAAAGAGTGCAGAGGTTATAGCAAAAGAAATAAACGGGAAGGTTGTGCTTATAGATCCTTTATCTGAAAATTATACTGCTAATTTATACGAAGTTGCCGATATGTTTTCAAAAATTTAATGTCCACAAAAATGACAAAAGATACAAAAATTGAAATAGAAAGGGCAAGTATTTCTCTGCCCAAATTACTGCTGGAAAAATTTGACGAACTGATAATAAAAAAGGGATATGCAAATCGCTCCGAGGCGTTCAGGGATTTAATAAGAAATTTACTCATTGAAGAAGAGTGGAACGAGAATGCAGAGATTGTTGCTACAGTTACATTAATTTACAATCATCATGCATCTAATCTCCTTGACAAACTGACTGATATAGAACATGAAGGTATCGGAAAGATTATTTCAACGATGCACATTCATATTGATGCCGAGAATTGTCTTGAGGTTATATGTCTGAAAGGAAATGCTTCTGATGTCAAACAGACAGGGGATAAATTAATATCCCTGAAAGGTATAAAATACGGAAAAATAGTAAAGGCGACAACGGGAAAAGAGATTGACTAACAGAATCAGTTAAAATAAGCAAAATGTAAAATGGAGAATAAAATAGTTGAGTTTAAAGATGTATCATTATTTTTGGATGAGCAGATAATTCTTGAAGATATAAATTTTACCATGAAAGAGAAAGAGTTCCTGACAATAATAGGTCCTAACGGAGGAGGAAAATCAACAATCCTTAAAATTATTCTCGGATTAATTAAGCCGGACAAAGGGAGTGTCCGTGTTTTCGGAAACACTTCAACAACATCAGTTGGAAAATTTATCGGATATTTGCCACAGCATATAAACAGCGACTTAAAATTTCCTGTAAATGTATTTGATGTTGTGTTAATCGGAAGATATAACGGATTATTTAAGAGATATTCCGAAGAGGATAAGCAAAAAGCAATTGATGCACTTAAAATTACAGGCATGGAAAATTTTAAGGACAGGCAGATAGGAAAATTATCCGGGGGGCAGATGCAAAGGGTGTTTTTGGCTAGGGCGTTAGTCAGGGATCCGAAATTGCTTTTACTTGATGAACCGACGGCAAGCGCAGATCCTGAAATGCAGCAATCATTTTATGAACTGGTAAAAGTTCTTAACGAAAAAATGGCAATTGTAATTGTAACACACGATGTAAGTGCTGTATTGCAATATGGAAAATCAGTTGCATGCGTTAACAGAAAACTTTATTATCACGGAGAAAAAGAAGGTGCTATTGAAAAACTTCAGGAAGCATACAAATGTCCGATTGAATTAATTGCTCACGGAGTTCCGCACAGAATGCTTAAAGACCACGACAAATAAATTTAAAAATTTAACCAAAATGATTGAAATTTTTCAATATTTTCAATACGAGTTCATGAGGAATGCTGTAATTGCGATAATCCTTGCGGGAATTGCCTGCGGAATTGTCGGAACTTATGTTGTAGTCAGAAAACTTGTATTTATCAGCGAAGGAATTTCTCATGCTGCTTTCGGAGGGATTGGAATTGGATACTTTTTAAAGATAAATCCTGTAATTGCTGCAATTCCGTTTGCTATCCTCGCAGCACTTGCTATCGGGGTTATGAGTAAAAAGGCAAATATTAATGAAGATACAGCAATTGGCATTATCCTCGCTTTTGGGATGGCAATAGGAATAATATTTATATCTATAACACCTGGATATGCAGCGGACTTATTTACTTATTTATTCGGAAGTGTTATTACTGTTTCTGTGTCAGATATAATAATAATGGTTGTACTTGATGCAATTATTATAAGTACATTCTTTGTGTTTAGAAGGGAAATTTTGGCAATGTCATTTGATGAGGAATTTTCAAGAATTGTCGGGATTCCTACAAAATTTTTATATTTGCTTACTTTATGCCTGATTGCATTAAGTGTTGTCGTGCTTATCAGAGTTGTGGGAATTATACTTATAATTGCATTGCTGACAATTCCGGCTGCGATAGCAAAAAATTTTACGGAAAATTTTTATAAAATGTCTGTGCTTTCTGTAATTACCGGTATTGTTATTTCTATTTTTGGCTTACTTATTGCGATAATTTACAATCTTCCGCCAGGAGCAACGATAATTGTGGTATTGGGAGCAACTTTTATTTTATTTGGTCTTGTAAATAAAATTATTAAACCAAAAATATATCAATTAAAAACATATAAACAATGGAAGAACAGGGATTAAGTTTAACTTTACAAATATCAATTGTATTGTTTTTCGCACTTTTAGGATACATTATTGCAATGAGAATAAACCAGTCAGCGGTTATAGGAGTAATATTAATCGGGATAATCGTTGGACCAAGTGTTTTTGGGTTGGTAAAATATACCGAATTTGTTGAAGCGCTTGCCCATATTGGTGCAATCGTTTTATTATTTGCTATCGGATTTGAATTTAAACTTAAAGAGGTATATACTAAGGAGTCCACATTAATCGCAATCGGTGGGGTTATTGTGCCCTGGATTTTAGGATATTTATTAGGAATGTTTTTTGGTTATTCTTCTTCAACATCAATATTAATCGGAACCGTATTGGTAGCAACAAGTATTGCAATAACTGCAATGGTGCTTTTAGAATTGGGAAAATTACAGACAAAGACAGCTAAGGCAATAATGGGTGCTGCCGTTGTAGATGATGTGATTGGACTTATCTTGCTTTCTATCTCGGTTCAGGTGATTCAGGGCACACCAGATACCTTTGAAATAATGATGATGGCTTTTAAAGCAATTGCTTTTGTTGTAATTGGTTTGGTTGCCGCACAATATATTAAAAATTTTTTTGTGTGGGTTGATGGAGGAAGGATGGCCAAAAAATTTCCTGATTTTTTGTTCATACTTGCAATGACTGTTGCTTTTGGATATAGTTTTGCTGCCGAATTAATCGGACTTTCAGCAATCGTCGGTGCATTTCTTGCGGGCTCTTCGCTTTCGGGAATACGGCCAAAAAATAGCAAGGACTTAAAAGAAGGTGCAGAATATATTCACATAATATTTGCGTCAATATTCTTCATTTCCCTTGGAATTCTTGTTGACTTTCATAAGGTCACATATGAAGTAATTTTGTTTTCAGTTGCACTGATTGCTGTTGCGATAATCAGTAAAATGATTGGATGTTACTTGCCTGCAAGATTAGTAAAAGAAAGCCATAAGGATTCGTTAATTGTGGGTGTAGGAATGATTCCGAGGGGCGAGGTTGGAATGATTATTGGAATGATTGGATTGACTGCGGGGGTATTTACACAGGATATTTACACTGCGGTTATAGTTATGTGTATTGTAACAACATTAATAGTCCCGCCGATGTTAAGAAAATTTTACAAGTAAAATTTCAAAACTTTAACTGAACATTGTTTTAATAAACAACTGAAGTTTTGCGTTTTACTTTTTTTGACAGGTTAAAGCTTGCTGTATATGTTTACCTTTATAAAATACCAAAAATAAAATACCAAAAAACTAATTTTCATGTGAGTAAATTTTTCAAAACGCAAAACTTGAGTAAACAAAAGTAATAATTTTAATACAATGAACAAAAAAGTCATCTTCATATTAATCGTGCTGCTTGCCTTTATTGTCGGCACACAAATAATTGTATGGAGCAATATTACAGGGGACGATGGAACGGTTGGAATAATGAAAGGACTTATAATTGCCATTCTTTCCATGGTTGTCGGTGCACTTATAATGTATCTTATTACTGAAAAGACCCCTGCGGTTGAAGAATCAGTCAAAAAATATGTTAAAGATGCGGTTGAGTCCATTGAAAAAACAATTACGGAATACAAAGATAAAGGAAATATCAAAGAGTCAGAAGAAGATAAGGTAAAGAATTTAAAATCAAAAAGGGAAATAACACTTGGCACTCTTGTCGGAGACGAATATGCTATTTATAAGGAAATTTTTGACAATGAAGGAAAATTATTGCAGAAGAACATAATAGAAAAAACGGGATTTTCAAATGCAAAGGTTACAAGAGTGTTAGATGTTCTTGAGAGAAAAAATATAGTTGAGAGAAAAAGAGATGGGATGAGCAATATAGTTATTCTAAAGTAATTTCTGAAATTACAGATTAAAAACATTTGATGAAAAACCGTGAAAACGTTTTCAGCATTTTTCACCCCTGCATGAAAAGCTTTTCATTCTTAATACTTATGCTTTTTCAGCATATTTTTAATATAAACAAAAGTTTCCCATTTCGCAAAAATCTAGTTAATCAAAAGATTGGAATAAAGAAAGCAAAAAACTCCGAATTAAGATTGATAAAACTGAAGTTGATAAAAGTATATTGCCCCAGACGCCGTGCATAAAGGTTATAGGAGTGTGATTGTACAAAACATTTTATTTAAAACAGAGAATATAGGATAGAGTTGTTGCAAATTAAAAATTTTAAAGGTGAAAATTAATAAAATTTAAAGGTGAAAAAGTTATTTTGCAACATGTCTAATATATTTTAGAAAGGTATTATTCGCCAAGTGAGAAGAAAACCTATGGGGCAAAATTGCCTGAAGAGGTGGATGGTGAATTTGGGGCGGAGCTAAAAGCATTCATTCACAATCTCTATTTTGCATGTAGAGTTCCTGAA
>MTER01000014.1 GCA_002083985.1 Candidatus Altarchaeales archaeon A3 | reverse complement strand
TACAAAAAAGAAGCCGAAAACAAAAGATATAATTTTAATAAAACCCAAGTTTTCCACCCAAGCGTAAAGTTTGGGCGTAATTTTTATTATCAAGTGTAATTAATTTTGTAAATTTTAAAATTACCCATAAATTTTTCAATAATAGAAAAGATAGGATAAAATGATGAGGTGTAACTAAAATGTTTGAATTTCTTAATTTTTATTTTTCTACCGCGGGAATTGATGCGAATATATTGCATCTTGCATTAACTGGGCTTGTGATAGGATTTTTAGCAGGATTCCTCGGCGTCGGCGGCGGATTCATCATGGTGCCTATATTAACAATAGTGTTTGGTGTCCCGATGAAGATTGCTATAGGAACAGATACATTTTATATAGTATTAACCGCACTGTCCGGCGCGTATAAACATATAAAAAATGGTTTTGTGAATTTTAAGATTGTAGGTGTAATTGCAGCATCCGCGATACTTGCCGCTCAGCTTGGCGCTATGTTGTGCATAGAAACGCCTAAAGAAATGGTACAACTTTTGTTTGGCGTTTTTTTGCTTTTGATTGCATTTAACATGCTGATAAAAACAAATATATTTAATAAAAACAAAAAGGGTGGAAATATTCAGAGATATGGATTCTGGACGGAATTTAGAGAAGAAAAATATTTTGTTAGCATTCCAAAAGCATTGGGAATTGGAGTACTTGTTGGCGGGTTTTCAGGGTTCTTTGGTGTTGGGGGAGCAGTGCTGTTAATTCCGCTGATGTTGTCAGTACTTATGCTGCCGATGTATCTTGTAATCGGAAGCTCTTTGCTGGTAGTTATGTTATCAGCGCTTTCCGGCTCACTGAGATATTTTATTGAGGGCTTTGTGGATATACCTCTTGGAATCGCACTTTTGTGCGGCTCAATAATCGGATCATATATAGGGGCACACATGGCGTCAAAAACCCAACCGGAAAAGTTAAGGAAGGTATTTGCAGTTATGCTGGTACTCGTGGGATTGATGATGATGTTTAAGGCATTAGGTATTTTTGGGCATTAAATTTTTAAATTTTTTAAATTTATTGGTAGCTTCTCAATAAGTCGTAGTAAATAAATTTCGTACTGCTCATTTTATAAAAAACAAATACAAAAAATGTTATATATTTTATCATTTTCAAAATCATATAGATTTTGAAAATATCCGAGCAACAGCGAGGTTATCTTCCCACGAGTTATTGAGAAGTTACATTTATTGCTATTTAGTTTTCATCCACAAACTCATAATTTTTGTCAAAAACATAATAATTTACCTTGAAAAAATTAAAATTTTTCCAAAATTTTATACTTTATGGACGGACCCTATTTAAGTAATAATATTCTTATAAAATAGTTTATTGTGTCACCAAACATGAAAAAAGAAATTCACGAGTATGAAGCACAGAGGATGTTTTCCTCCGAATCTGCTGATGTCCTACTGCCAAATTCGTTCTCTGTATCACGAAAAAATTTTAGAAAAGAAATTGACTTCTACGCCCCGGGTTTCATAAAATACGATGTAATGGGGCTTAAAAACAAATCCCTTGATTTTCCGGCAATATCAATTACCGGGGAATCCTGTGCGCTAAACTGCGAACACTGCAAAAAACACCTGCTTAAGACAATGATTCCCGCAAAAACACCCGAAGAATTGTTAGATGTCTGCATTAATTTGTATAAGAAAGGAGCAAAGGGTTGTTTAATCAGTGGTGGGGCGGACTTAAGCGGAAGGGTGCCGTTAAAAAAATTCATTGATGTGATAAAAAAGATAAAAAAAGAAACAAATTTAACGCTTGCCGTGCATACGGGTATTGTTGATGAAGAAACAGCAAAGGGCATGGCATCGGCAGGGGTTGATATTGCATTAGTTGATGTAATCGGCGACAGAGAAACCCTTGAAAATGTTTATCATTTAAACGGTTCGCCTGCTGATTTTGAGAATTCACTAATCTGCCTGAAAGAAAACGGAGTAAAAATCGCTCCGCACATAGTTATCGGATTAAATTATGGTAAAATTTCAGGGGAATTTCATGCACTTGACATACTTCAAAGAATCAAGCCGGATGCTATAGTTTTAGTAGGTCTGATGCCGTTCAATGATACGCCGATGTTTTCAGTTAAACCCCCAACAGCAAAAGATATTGCAAAATTTATTGCTGTTGCAAGATTGATGTTTCCAGAGACACCCTTGATATTGGGCTGCGCAAGGAACCGGAAAGATAAAGCAGAACTTGATGTGTTAGCTGTGAGAGCAGGAATTAACGCAATAGCTTATCCATCTGGAACCGCAATCGAAGAAGCGAAAAAAATGAATTTAAAAATTAATTTTAAGGTGGTTTGTTGTGCAGAATATGCTCTATTAAAAGAAAAATGAAAAATAATTTTGACATCATAGTTATTGGTGCAGGGCCTGCGGGTTCAACTATTGCAGAAAAAACAGCAAGTGCGGGATTTAAAACACTAATTCTGGAAAAAGAAAAACTTCCCCGAGATAAACCTTGTGCAGGTATTGCTCCGCCAAGAATTTACCACCTTTTAGGAAAAATCCCTGAATACGTAATTGAACGAATATTTAACGGCTACCACCTATTTTCCCCTTCAGGCATTGAATTATATACTGGATTTTTAAAAGAAGGTGTAATAGTAGACCGGAAAAAATTTGACTATTGGCTGATTGAGAGGGCAAAAGATGCGGGAGCAGAAGTTATTGATAATTTAAATGCCAACAATATTATTTTTTCTAAAAACGATAATAAAATTAAAATAAATAATAATTTTTATTCAAAAATACTTGTCGGAGCAGATGGTGCAAATTCCATTGTAAGAAAAACGATTGGCAGGAAATATAAAAATTTTGCCCTCGGCGTTCAATATACTATTGACCTGCCAAATGAAGTTATTAACGAAAAAATCGGAAACTGGTTTGAAGTTCATTATGGTCATGTGAACGGGGGTTATGGATGGGCAAGCCCTCAAAACAACAAAATTAAGATTGGATTAGGAAGCACAGACGATAAATTTAAGAAAAATTCAAGAGAATACCTGAATAAATTTGTTGAAAATTTTAAAAAGAAAAAAGAAATTAAAAATTTAAAGACGATTAATTTTACCTCACATCTGATTCCGATTGACGGTCCGATGGAAGAACCCTGCAGGAGCAATATTATTTTGATTGGAGATGCTGCTGGTTTTGTAAACCCGCTGACAGGTGAGGGTATTTATTATGCAGTTAAAAGCGCGCAAATAGCAGCGGATTCAATAATCAAACACTGCCATGATCTCGAAAAAGACGATTTTGAAAAAGAATGTGTTGAGAAACTGAAAAACATTAAACTGAACACAAAATTAAGAGACGAAGTACTGCAAAACAATGATTCTATGGAAAAATATATTCGGATGCTGAAAAAATTAGAGTAGGTCAGGTTTTCATGTATTCTGCTACTTTCATTACTTTCGCGAGCAAATCAAGTTTCAGACAAGTATGGCTTTCAAACTTCCCAAGATATGCCTCTTTTTCCCTACCCAAATCATAGCAGGTTGTGTTATCTATATCAATCAGTATCCCATTCATATCAACGGATTCAAAGTCCGGTTTGTGCTTTGCATAAAATGCTTCACAGCAGCAACCAATATAACCTTTCATGTTTCTTTTTTTGCAGTCATGAAGTGTCTCCATTAAATTTTCAAAACTTTTGATTGTTTTAATCTCAATACCCAGATCTTCTGCAATTTTATATGCTTCTCCGACAGTGCATTTACCGCACATGTCGCACCCCTCTGTATTACGATATTTGCATGCAGGAAGTTTTGCGCAGTAAGGTACGAGCACAACATTGTATTCTTTTATGGCATCATCAAATTTTTTATGAATTGTAAAAATTGAATTTGCTTCATTTGGGGTTATTCCAAATTTAAGGTAATTTCTTTTTTCAACTGCTTCAGTAATTACTTTCACAACGTCATCTGGAGATACTCCAGGAATTGCGCATTTTTTCTTTTCAAAGAAATTTAAAATTATGTTTTTTACATTTTCACCGGTTGCGGATGCGTTTTTAAATTCTGCTTCAAGGTCCAATATTGCTCTTTTTGGATATGCAAAAAAATCGCCTGTGATAAATATTTCTTTAATTTTATCATTTGTAATAGAGAGAGAAACCCTGATAAGTCCGCCCTTTGCTTTATGAACAGCAAAAAACGCATCTTTTTTAGGATATTTTCTTTTTTTATATGTCCATTCATTTGAACTGAATTTATTAATATCCAATAAATTTTCCTCCGCTTTTGTTATGCCCGAATTTTCAAATTTTATATCAAAGGCATCAGCAAAGCCATCTTTTAATTTTTGTTTAATTTCCTCAATAGGAGGTAGTTTTTCAAGTTCCCATTTAAGGCATGTGACACGGTCTTTTACTGAATCAATCTCCTTGTCTTTTAATTTTTCAACGGGAATTTTCAAAGCCCTGAGCATTGTATCAACATCAAAATCAACAAGCAATGTCCCCTGAAAAAAGAACGCCCCGCCGGATTCTGTTCCACCTGTGCCGGAAATCTTTCTTCCGTTTATTTCAATATCATTTTTAGGGCGGAATTTGGCATTTATTCCTAAATTTTTCAACCCAAGAATTACTCCCTCACACATTTTTTCATATAATTCTTCATAAGACATTGGAAGGGAATATTTAGAGGCAATAATCTCCCAGCCAATCTGTGATTCATCAAAGAATATTGCACCGCCACCTGTAATGCGGCGATTTATTCCAATTCCTTTCTCTTTACAAAAATTTTCTCTTACTTCCTGTTCAACTGACTGGTGATAACCGACAAGCACACATCGCTGGCTGAATTGTAAAAATCTTAATGTGTCCGGGATTAAATTTTTACTTCGTGCTTTAAGAAGCGCATCATCCAATGCTATGTTTTCCGCTGCTGGTCTTGCTCCGGTATCTAATAAACGCCACATTTCAATTATGCCTTAAAATATTTCAGTTATATTCTTTCAATTGTTTTTTAACTATTTCAATATCCTCCCTGTTCGGATGAAACGGAAAATTCCTCATCTCACCCTTCATTGCCTGCTTTGGCGTGCTGTTTGAATAAGGCCTGTTGCATGCAACATATCCATTTTTGTCAGGGCATCCTGATGTTATGAACGGCTCGCCGGATTCAATAATTTGGTTAAGTTTCGCATTATCAATGCCGAAATCCGTTATTCTTTTATTTTCATCAAATTTCATTCTTTCAATATTTGAATAACCTTTCTGTATAAGATATCGCGCAAGTTGTATTCTCATGTATTTCCCGATTGGTGGCTGAGCCTGGTTTTTCATCATTGATTCTTTTTCAGGAAAGAAAGAAAACATGTGCGGATCTGCCCCCAAATCAACTGACTTCTGTACGGTTTCAACCATATCCTTTTCGCTTTCACCTATTCCTGTAATCAGATGGATTGTTGCTTTATTTTTTCCAAAAACAGAAACAGCGGTTTTCACATCCTGCCAGTATTTATCCCACTTGTGAGGTCCATTAACTCCTTTACCTCTTAAATTATTAAAAATTTCAGGTGTTGAAGCATCAACAGCAATTCCAATATTATCCACCCCGATTTCCTTTAAATGAACATATTTTTCTTCGTCCATTAATGTAGGCGTTATCAATGCGGAAATCAGGATATCTGAAGAATTTTTAATTTTTTCAACAACATTACAGAGGTCTTCATAAGCTCTCGGATGTGTTATCATTGAAATACACGCCCTTCTTGCATGAGGTACCTTGTTCATTGCCTCGATAATTTCATCAGTTTTGTATATGGGCCAGTCAACCCTTATAAATGACTCTTTTTCATCCTCGCTTCCGCATTCTCTTGAAAGCCCGCAGAACGCACAGTTTGCTTTGCATCCTCCTGTGTAGGTTAAAAGCAGATTTATACAATATAATTTCGCATCTCTGTAAAACATTCCGGGAATAAAACCAAGAGTCATTGCCGCAGCAGTGCTTGTCCTTAAATATTCCGGGGATTCACGAATCATATTTTTTTCATCCATTTTTCATCGCTTTCAGCACAAATTCCGTTATGTCCATTACTTTCAATTCCTTGTTTTCCTTTGTTGCCGCCTTTATCTGTTTCCTGCAGGTCTGGCATGCAGTTACCAATATTTCTGCACCTGTTTCATTTATCTCATTGTACTTTCTTTTTGATATTGTATTCGACATTTCCGGATTTGTAAAACCAAGAGCGCCGCCAGAACCACAACAGATGCATTTATCTCTGTTGTGAGGCAGTTCCACGAATTCAACTGCTGGGATACTTTTTATAATTTTCCGGGGCGGCTCATAAATTCCTGAATTCCTGCCCAGGTCACAGGGATCGTGGTAGGTGACCTTTGCTTTTAGTTCGCAGAATTTTATTTTTCCTTCTGCTATTAATTTGTCAATAAACTGTGTTGAGTGCATCACTTCAAATTTTATTTCAACATCACTCAGTTCTTTGTACTCTTCTTTGAATATCCGGTAGCATGCCGGGCAGGTTGTAACAAGAATCTTAGTCTTCTTTTTATTTATCTCGTCAATGTTATGCTCTATTTGTTTTTTTGCATCCTCCGGGAACCCTCCGACCAACTGCGGAAAGCCGCAGCACCACTCATCAGCGCCAAGTATCGCAAAATCAATTCCCGCATTGTCCAGAATCTGCACAAATGACTGAGATATTGTATTGGACGCCGGAAACAGCGATGAAACACAACCGGGAAAATATAAAACATCTGCGGTCTCTTTAAGATGCAAAACATTCCCTAATCTCTTTGTCCACCTTAACCGGTCTTCGTTTGGGAGGTTTGCTATGTTGTGTTTTTGCTCGAGCATCTGTGTCATCTGTTTCAGTGAATCCGGTTTTGGCATCTTTGCCCTAAGTTCTGTCCAGAGTTTAACCAAAGGTATGTTTGTATGGCAGACAGATTCGCAAGCACCACAGGTAACACACTGAAATATCCTATTTGAATACTTTTCAGGAATTTCTTTTTCCAAAATGCCCATCCTGATTGCCTGTAATTTCCCTCTAGGAGATAATGATTCTATTTTGTCTGTTGCATAGGTCGGGCATACAGCGTCACAGTAGCCGCAACGGGCGCATACGAATGACTCTTCTGCAAGCAGTTTTTTTACTTTTTCTGTGTTTTTTGACATTTTAATTTTTTATTATTCCTGCTATCTTCATAGGTATTGCCACAATACCTGCAGCCAGCATAGCTGCAGAGAAAATAAGCGGGTTGAGTATAATTCTCGGCATAAGAGAAACAGCATGAGTATGTTTGTCCGGATTCATAATATTCTTCGGATCTAATTGTTTTTTAATCCTTCTTTTTTCTTTGGTGTCTATTATCCTGCTCGCAAACGGCAGATTCCACATACCAACACCGTAAGGCATTCCTCCAACCGAAATAGCAATGTCATTCATTGACTTCACATGCCTTAACGAGAAAACGAATTCAAGGAATTTCCGCTCATCAGTCAGATACATCGGCATCAGAACAGTGTAATCATGTAGGGGGACGGTTCCCTCAATTCCAAATTCTATGCCAAGTTTTTTCAGTTTTTCAATTGCCACAGATATATTTTTCAGTGGAATTAAGATGTCTCCGGCAAGCAGTGTTGGTCCCGCGCGTTTTATGCGCATAGGATAAAAGTGAAGATTGTCTTCCCACTCGTCCATCGCAATCTGCCGCGGCGCCTCTTTTACACTATTATTTGTAACAATATTCTCAAGTTTATTCACTGACTCTGTAACTTCTTTTTTGCTGCCGTCAAAAACAACAAATGTCATGTATTTAGAATCAGTATGTGATTCTTTGCCAGCTTCCTTCAGCATTTTTGTATATATCTGGTCGGAATATGAAAGATAAAACGGCTTCAGTTTCGCAACATCTTGCAAAACTTTGCACAAAGTTTCTTGATCATCAATCTTCAGCAAATGCGCAGACAACGCTTCCGGGATTTTCCGAATCATAAGTTCAACCTCTGTTATTATACCAGTGGTGCCGTCGCTTCCCAAAAACCAGTTGAATCTTTCTTCGTCTTTAGAAACCTTCATGATTTCTCCGTTTGGAAGCACAACTTCAATTGACAAAACCTGCCCATAAACTCTTCCGTATTTTAAAGTCCCTATGCCACAGCCCGGAGAAGACAACCACCCGCCAACAGTTGATGAAGGCGCACTTGAAGGATAAGCCATCAATGACAAACCTTTCTTGTTTAGTTCATGTTCAAGGTCTTTCCAGACAACACCTGCATGAACAACGACCTTATTTGCATTTTTGTCTATTTCTATCTTATAGTCCAGCGATTTTATATCTATTACTATTCCGCCCATTGTTGGAACACAACTATATATCCCGGAGCTTCCGGCGGCGCGGGGTGTAACAGGAATTCTATTAGAATAAGCAAATTTCATAATTTCAGAAACCTCTTTTGTGTTAATTGGACGGGTAATGGCATCAGGCGTTGATTTGAAAAAAAGGGAAAATATTTTTGGCAGCGGAGCAAGGTCGCCTGCGTAAAACTGTCGTTCAAAAATGTCTGTCGTGAACCTGTCACCCAAAAGGTCCGAAAGCATCTTAAATTGAATCATGGTAATTTATTTTATATTTATTTAACTGTATTTTGTATTCTATCAATAGAATAGAGTAAGTTGACATGCAGTAAGGAAACTAAAATTTTTAGACACCCAATATACTGTTATAGTATATTTGTAACTTTTCAATAACTTGAGGGAAGATGATAAAAAATAGAGTTGTTGCAAATTAAAAATTTTAAAGGTGAAAAAGTTATTTTGCAACATGTCTAATATAATTTGTTTTGCATTTTTTGTATTTGTTTTTTATAAAATAAGCAGTTACAAAATTTATGTACTATAACTTATTGAGAAGTTACGTATATTTGCATAAATTTTACCTTAAATTTTTGATAAAATTTAATTATCTTCCACATCATCATTATAGCAAACCATCATTTTTGGCAATTCTCTTACAACCTGTTGAGTCATATCACTTTATTTTTCAGTGAAAAATGTTAAATTTTTATATTTTACATTCGCTGTTGCTCGTATCTTTTAAAATCTGCCAGATTTTAAAATACCCCTAAATTTTGAGAGAGCGCATTATTTTTATTTTATTATATTTTATAGTTATTTTAAAATTTATTCACACTTATACTTATGATTGATGATTAAAATACTTTATAATATTTAATTAGTATTTTAATATATTATATATTTTATGAACTTGCTCAATATTAAGCGACCAGCATCAAATAACTTTTCTGATTATAACGGATTGCTGTGCTAATTTCTATAACTGTTTAAAGATGAGACAATCAATTGACTTTGTAATCAATTCTTCTAGTATCTAACCTTGTTTAATCTCTCAAAAAGGCATTCTATGTCATTATGCTTTTTTATTGCCTTTGGTAGCCATCTTGCATAAGTGTGTTTTTTCAGAACAANNNAGGAGTATCTTTTTATATCATATCAAAAATTTGTAAATTTTTGAGTATTCTAAAAATACTGCAAGTATTTTTATAATAATCATAATTTTATAAACATTTTATGTTGGCACAGCAATCTATTACAAAGAGAAAATTTTAAAATTAAGAAAATGGGTAATAAAGTAGGAATAATCGGTGCAGGTATGACAAAATTCGGAGAACACTGGAACAAGGGATTACGGGAATTAATCGTTGAGGCAGGTCTAAAGGCAGTTCATGATGCCAATATGACCGGTGAAGAAATACAGGCAATATATGGAGGTTGTATGGCTCCCGGACTATTTGTCGGACAGGAACATATATCAGCTTTGATTGCAGATCATGTCGGACTTGCAGGAGTGCCTTCAACAAGGGTTGAGGCAGCGTGTGCAAGTGGGGGGTTGGCTTTAAGACAGGCATATCTGGCAGTAAGATCCGGAAGATTAAATGTGGTTGTTGCAGGGGGTGTTGAAAAAATGACAGATGTACCTACAAACCTCGCTACGGTTGCTTTAATGGGAGCGGGTGATGAAGAATGGGAGGGTTTTTACGGAGCGACATTTCCGGGTCTTTATGCTTTTATGGCAAGAAGACACATGTATGAATTCGGAACTACAAGAGAACAATTAGCAATGGTTGCTGTTAAGAACCATCACAATGGAACGATGAATCCATCTGCACAATTTCAGTATGAAATAACTGTAGATAAGGTCTTAAAAAGTGCTCCCGTTGCAGACCCATTAACACTTCTTGACTGTTCTCCGATAACCGACGGTGCGGCAGCCGTAATTTTAGCAAGTGAAGAAAAAGCAAAAAAAATAGCAAAGGAAACAGGAAAGGAAATTATCTGGATTACTGCAAGCGGACAGGCGTCGGATACACTTGCATTGCATGACCGGGACTCGTTATGCAAAACAAACGCAGCAGTCCTGGCAGGTAAAGAGGCGTATGAACAGGCAGGAATAAAAGCCGGCGATGTTAGTTTTGCAGAAGTTCATGATTGTTTTACGATTGCTGAAATAATGGCTATTGAAGGATTAGGATTTTGTGAGTTTGGAGAAGGTGGAAAAATTACTGAAAACGGAGAAACAGCAATAAAGGGAAAAATTCCTGTAAATACAAGCGGCGGATTGAAGGCAAAAGGGCATCCGATAGGAGCAACAGGGATAGCACAGGCAATTGAGGCAATAGTGCAATTAAGGGGAGAGGCAGGAGGAAGACAGGTCAAAAATCCAAAATACGGATTAACCCATAATGTCGGGGGCAGCGGAGCAACATGTGTTGTGCATATTTTCACCAATGAATATTAAATTTTAAATTTTCACAGATAAATTTTTGAATAACTATTTATAATGCCCCAGGACTTTTATACATTAATGCTAATTTCTGCATTTATAATATTGTTTTTTGCAGGAACAGGACTACTGATAAAGAAAAAGTATCAAAGATATATCGGAATAATCTTTCTGATAAGGACAAAATACGGAATTAAATTTATTGAGAAATTAAGCAAACTGCCAGGATGGAAATTTATTGCCGACTTTGCGATTGTGGCATCGCTGTCAGGAATCGGGGCTTTATATTTATCATCACAGGGCAGAGCAAAAAATTTATCTGTTATTTTTTTAATCTTCGGACTGTTTGCCTGTTTTATAAATTTTCATACACTTGAACTTTTTATTGCGGGCTTACTTTTTGTTTTGTTATTCTCGGCAATCATAAGAAAATTTCCAAATCATTATCTGCTCTTTGTTGTTTTTTCTATTCTTATCTTCACAATAACTGCCAGGGGCTATTTAATTCTCGTTCCTCACGCACAGATGGAAATTTTGACAACACTCCCTATGTCAATATTAATAAGCATATTCGGATTGCCTGCTTTTATAATAGGAGCATTAACAACCCACGCGTATGAAATAATATTTATGGGTTCGGAAATTCCGGGCGTATCGCCGATGCTCCCGGGTGTTAAGGACGGAGAAATAGGGCTTGGATTTTTAGGATACAACGAAATTTTCATTCCAATATGGTATGGAATAATCGCGTTGGTTATCCTTTTAACATCGCATGAAATTTCTCACGGAATATTAAGTTATGTCCACAAAATAAATTTAAAATCAACTGGCTTATTGACATTCGGAATAATTCCAATCGGTGCGTTTGTTGAGCCAGATGAAGATACGATGAATAAATGTGAGGGATATAAAAGAATGCAAATTTATGTAATGGGTTCTTTTGCAAATTTTGTCATAGCAATACTCGGCATGCTGCTTCTTACTCTGATTGCTTCTGCAGCATACAGTCCTGATAACGGAATGCTCGTTGGAAGTGTAATGAATAACAGCCCGGCTTATTATGTCAATTTAAGTGAAGGAACAACAATATACAAAATAGATAATGAAAATCCATGGAAACAACTGCAAAATTTATCACAAAATAAAACTCTGAACCTTGAAACAAATAAGGGAAATTTAACGCTTACCACAACACAGCATCCGAAGATTGAAGGGCGAGGTTACATTGGAATTACTTATTCGGTTCCGGTAAATAAAGGTATGGAAAATTTTGAAAATTTTATTCGCATTTTGACTGAACTTCTCGGATGGATAATTTTATTAAATTTTCTCGTTGGAATTACAAATTTAATGCCGATATCTCCTTTTGATGGGGGGAAGATGGTTGAAGAAGTTATTGCTTCTCTTAATTTAAATAAGGAAATTGTAGAACATATAATACTGGCAATAATCGGGCTTATGTTGTTTTTGCTCATAATTAACGCATTTCCGATTTTGAAGATAATTTCGGAGATATTTTAATTATTCTACTTGAGTTTCAAAGATATTTAAAAAATGGCTAAAAACACCTTTAAAATATGTTTTTTATTGCCACCAATTTTATAAATTTGTCAATGTCAAAACACCATAACTTTAAAACGCAAGAATAAAAATCGTATATCCTCCCAAAATTTTGTAGTAAAACAAAAAATTTAATATTTTTCACTTAAAAGTAAAACCACAAAACTCAATTTACCCTATTTTATTGAGAAGATACAAAATCTTTTTGACGAAATATTTGCAACCGGCTCAAATGCTCATGCTGAAGCAATAAATATATAGCCCACAAAATTAAATTTAGCATATTCTTTTATGTTCGCAAAGGTAAATAAATCTATATTTGCCAACTTTATTATTGTGTTTTATATACTATTGAGGACAAGTTGAAAGAACTTTACATTATTTGATTTTTAAAATACAGAAACGAAGTAAATGTAAAAGTTAGTAAATTTATAATTTCAAAATTTATTCTTAAAAAATTTCACACATACAACTCCTGCACAACAGGCATCATATATCTATTGGCTTTTTTATTGTTTTCTGTCTTTTCTACGGCTACCTCAAAATCATCCTGAATAACATATTCTCTTCCCTGTCTTATTGCGTTCAGTCCTGCCTCGGTGCATATTCCTTTTATTTGTGCACCGCTTAAATTTTCGGTCTTTGCTAATTCGTCAATGCTTATATTTAAGGTATTCATCCTGTTCAGGTATATCCTAAAAATTTCCTTTCTCCCTTCGTAATCACATAAAGGAATCTCGATAAGTCTGTCAAATCTTCCCGGACGAAGTAATGCGCTATCAATTATATCTATTCTGTTTGTGGCACCTATAATTTTAATTCTGTCTAACGCATTAAATCCGTCCATTTCTGCAAGTAATTGTGTAAGTGTTCTCTGAACCTCCCTGTCGGCCCCTGATGTTTCGCCGGATCGTGAATGAGCAATTCCGTCAATCTCATCTATAAATAATATGCACGGTGCATTTTCTTTTGTGTATCTGAAAATTTCCTTGACTAATTTTGCCCCTTCTCCAAGATATTTTTGTGCTAATTCGGAAGCAACAACCTCTATAAATTTTGCATCCGTTGCGTTTGCGATTGCTTTGGCGAGCATGGTTTTTCCTGTTCCCGGAGGTCCATAAAGCAGGATTCCTTTCGGAGGACTTATCCCAACCTTTCTAAAAATTTCCGGATTTTTCAGCGACAATTCAACAACTTCTTTTACTGCTCTTTTTTGTTCCTGCAACCCTCCTATATCAGCATAAGTTACATTTGGCTTTTCATCTACATTCATAAGTGAAATTTCGTGCGACTTTGGTAAAATTTCTGCAATCGCTCCAAAATCACTCCTCAGCATTACTTTATCTAATCGCTCTACTTTTTTGTCAGATGCGTTTGTTACTACAATCTCATTTCCAAAATTTATTGAGACAATAACCCTTCCGTCTTCAAGCACATCTCTGACAGTAGCAACAGGAAAAGGATATTTTTGTACATTGTCTTTAAATTTTTTAATTTCAGCAGATAGCCGGTTTAGTTCATCCTGTAATTTCTTGTTTTCCATCCGTAAAAAAATATCTGCCTGTAAAATTTGTGAAATTTCACCGCCTGAAATGTCACCCTTACTATTTCCCCAATTAAATCCTTCATTAAAATTTGTCTTTTTATTCATTTTGGGTTATGTTGCGGAGGAATGTGTTTATTTTTATATTTTCTTAACAAATCTCCACGCACCGCATGCCATACACTTCAATGCTCTATGTCCTTCAATCACATCTATTTTTGTATCTGGCTTTCCGCATTCCCTGCACAATACAAATTCATTTGTGTATTTTTTTATTTTATCATTTATCATCTCATCTCTCATAGGTCTTTCAATTATCGCCCTTCCTTTCTCTACATCCCCTCTTGATGCCAGTTCTTTAAGCAAATATGTAAAAATTTCATCCTGCGGGCGATGCAAGATACCTGCTATATCACTTAAATTTTTTATTATTGTTCTTGAGCCCTCTATAAATGAATATATCTTTGGAATTTCAAACCTTTCATGCCTTAACGCCA
The DNA here is from genome assembly GCA_002083985.1 of Candidatus Altarchaeales archaeon A3. Taxonomy (GTDB): domain Archaea; phylum Altiarchaeota; class Altiarchaeia; order Altiarchaeales; family Altiarchaeaceae; genus Altiarchaeum. The sequence goes on along the minus strand of MTER01000014.1, from coordinate 3,446 downwards.
TCGGCGGAAGTTTGCTCATTGCCCTTTCCAGCATTGCATTATATTCTTTGTCGTCCATAAAAATTTAGTTAAAATTTAAATAATTTAAAAATTTATTGTATATATCTTGTCGCATCACTATTAGCCACTTCCGCCGGCTGAACATTTTGTTCTTTTCCCAACTGAACATGCGGAATTGGAAATGGAGGGGGAAGGTTTATCTCCCTTGAAATAACCGCGGTCTCCATCATACAGTTAGAGATTATGGAATTATGAACTACTTCTGCCATCTCCTGTGGAAGGTGCTTATTTTCACTTGACTCCCATTCTTTGAGTGCCTTATTTGCTTCTTCGGGATTTGCTGCAACATAAATTTCTCCTTCAATTCTTATAAATCCGATATTCGGCTCATAATTGCTTACAAAAACAAATCCCACGGATAAACCGTTTTCTGCCTTCGTAAGATGGGTCAAAGTGCTTTTGCTGCTTATCTGAATTGTTTGTAAATTTGTGCTGCTTCCAAATTTTCTCGCTTCAATTGCCTTATAACTTGCGGTTATATTCATTTTGATTTAATTAATTTAAAGATTAATAAAAAATTTACTGTTTTGAATTTTCTATTTTATAATTTGATTAATTTTATAATATCTTTTGTCTTATAAATATTTACTTTGCTCTGTGAATCAAAGTGTTTGTCATCACTCCACACAGAACAATTTAAGGTGAGAGAAGTGGCAATAAATACTGAATCGTTTATATCAATCTTTTTCATCACCTTTTCTGCTAACTCTAACTTTTTCATATATTCTGCCTTTGGAACTAATAAAATGTGTTTTTCTATGAGCATTATTAAAGCAGTGAAAACAATATCATTAATCCCTGATTTTTCTAATATTTCTTTTTTGTGCTTTAAGATTTCCTCAAACATATACTCTGGAGCATATAACTCAAAAATATCGCTTAATATTATCTTTCTAAGTAGAGAGTCCTTTATCAATGCTCCAATAATTATATTTGTATTTATCACTAATCTCATTCTTGTTCGCTTCTTACTCTTTCATACAGTCCCTTCTTTATTATATTGTCTAATTCTACTACATCTTCCTGCTTTAAGGAACTTCCACAAGTAAGGACATTTCCCATTTCAATATCAAGTAATTTATTTAAAATACTTTTCTTTACTAAGTTAATTGTTTCTTTTTCTCTGATGAGTATTCCAACATCAGACGCCAGCTCTAATGTTACCTCCATTTTGATTAGTTTATTTTTCATTATTAATTAGAAAGAACAAACAAAAAGATGATAAATTTTACAGAAATTTTAAAAATTCGTAATGTTGTAAAACTTTATGATTTTCAGGAAGAAGCGATAAATGTGCTGAAAGACGGGAAAAATTTAATTGTTTCAACGCCCACTGCAAGCGGAAAAACACTGCTCGCAGAATACGGGATAATCAATGCACTAAATAATGGCGGAAAAGCCATATATGTTGTGCCTATGCGGGCATTGGCGAGCGAGAAATTTAAGGAATTTGAAATTTATAAAAATTTCGGATACAATGTCCTGCTGGAAATGGGAGATCTGGAAAGTTTGGATGTTGAAACACTAAAATACAAATACACACGACTAAATTTTGACATTTTATTTGCCACGGCTGAAAAATTAGATGCGATTTTGAGGGCAAATGTTTCCCTAAAAGGTCTAAAATTTTTGGTTGTTGATGAAATCCATTTTCTCGGAAGTCCTGACAGGGGCTCGGTTTATGAAATTCTGATTGCCAAATTAAGAAAAAATTTTCCCGATATTCAGATTTTGGGATTATCCGCCACTATCGGAAATACGCACGAACTATCAGAATGGCTGAATGCATCATTAATTCAGTCGTCTTTTCGTCCCGTTCAATTGACCGAAACAATTGAAACAAAAAATACTTTAAAGACAGTAGTTGCTGAAAATTTACCAAAGGGCAACATTTTAATATTTACAAACTCAAAAAAAAGGTGCGAAAATTTATGCGAGGAATTAAGCGGACTTGAAATTTTTAAAAATATTAATAACTCGGAGTCCGAAAATGAAATTTTAAACGTTGTTGAATCACCAACAGAACAGTGCAAACTGTTATCAAATTTTGTCAGGAAAGGAATATCGTTTCACCATGCCGGCTTAACAAATAAACAGCGCGAGCTGGTTGAAGAAAATTTTAAAAACGGAAAAATAAAAGTAATTATTGCAACTCCCACATTGGCTTATGGAGTAAATTTACCTGCACATACGGTGATTATTGAAAAACTGAACAGATATAGTGACAAAGGAATGGTTGAAATTCCGGCATTAGAGTATAAACAAATGTCGGGCAGGTCGGGCCGGCCAAAGTATGATAAAGAAGGAATCGCAATAATTATGGCAAATAAAGCAAAAGAAAAGCACATCCGCGAAAAATACATAAACGGAAAACCTGAAGACATTCAGTCATATATTCTGGCAGAACAAAATTTAAGATTTCATATATTGTCTTTAATTTCTGAAATTTCAGATGTTGATGATATCATAAAATTTTTTGATACGACATTCGGAATGTTCAGATACGGAAATTCTGAAAAGATTGAAAATGATATTTTTAATATTATTAAGGGATTAAAGGAATGGAAATTTGTTGAAGAAAAAAATACAAAGTTAAATTTAACACCTGTGGGAAACCGGCTCAATCAGATGTACATAGATCCGTTAACAGCAAGTCAATATATTGAAAATTTTTCAGATAAGCATTACTTTGGCAGTTACGATGACATTGACACACTTTTTATTTTGTGTATGGCAACGGAAATGCTTTTGCTTTATATAAACAGGGACGAAGAGGATGATATTCTCGGTGAATTTTTATCATTAGAGAAACACAAATATCTTGAGGAAATCGGAGGAGATAAATATTTAGAGAGATTTAAAACGGCAAATATGTTCAATGCGTGGCTCAACGAAAAAAGCGAAAATTATATCTATTCGGAATTTAATGCGGCGCCGGGATTGCTGCATCAGAAGGTTGAAATTTTACAGTGGCTGACTTATGCTGCCTGTGAAATGGGAAAAATTTTAAAATTTCCACAGTTAAAGCAGTTAATGGAAATGCATGTCAGGGTCAAGTATGGAATAAGGAAGGAATTAATTGAATTGATAAGTGTGAAAGGAATCGGAAGGGTCAGGGCAAGAGCGTTGTTTAATGCCGGCTTTGTAAATAAAGAAATGTTGAGGAAGGCAAGCGTGGAGGATATTGTAAAAATTTTGAATAGCAAAAAGATAGCAGCAGATATTAAGAAAGAGGTTGAAGAGATATAAATTTCAGATAAAAATATAAATTTGTAATACTTAAAAGAATAAAAATTTTATTACCTATCTTTGAAAGTTATGAGTTTTTGACCCTGAAAATTGTAAAATTTTGGTGGCAAGAAAAAAACAAATTTAAAGGTGTTTTT